>NZ_JBTYMC010000296.1:0-8223 GCF_054880855.1 Streptomyces sp. S6
CCAGGTAAGACTCGAGGTCCTGCTCTTCTGGGTCCCACGACGACAGTGTGAACAACACTGGTACAGGAGCCCCCGGAGTGCGGGACTCGACCAGTTCTAGGAGCAGTCGGCCGAGCAGCGCTCCGGCGCCGCTGTTCCACTCGACGAGGGCACCGTCGTCCCCGACGACCACCCGTGCCGTCTCGGCATCGTCGAACGGATAAACGGGGCTCATTCTCGCCACTCCATCGCGGACACTCGCAGTGAACACAGCCGCCACTTCCGCCCCAGCCTAAGCGCTGCCGGGGGAGGGCCGCGATGCGCGGGTGGCGGGTGTGCGTCCCCCACCCTTGACGGGTCCTCGCGTGTCGGCGTCACATTCTGTTGTTTGACGATCAATTGTGAGTAGTTCTGGTTCCCGACGCCTGTCTTCCCCGACCCCTGTCCCAGGGAGAGCCGCCATGACGTTCACACGCAGATCGGTCCTGCTGGCATCCGCCGCCGCCCCCGCCGCCGGAGCGCTGCTGTCCACCGCCGCCCGAGCCCACGCCCCCACCACCGGCCGCCAGGCCCTGCCCCTGCGGGACGGCTGGCGGTTCGCGCTGGCCGACCCCGGCGGGATCACCGACCCCACGGGCGCCTACGACCGCGCGGCGGACCCCGGTTTCGACGACTCCGCGTGGCGCGAGGTCGCCGTCCCGCACGACTGGTCGATCGAACTGGCCCCCACCACCGCGAACGGCACCACCAGCGGCACCGGCTTCTTCCCCGGCGGCCTCGGCTGGTACCGCCTCTCCTTCACCGTGCCGAAGGAGTACGCGAGGCGGCACGTCTCCGTCGAGTTCGACGGCGTCTACATGGACTCCACGGTCTTCTGCAACGGCACCGAACTCGGCACCCACCCCTACGGCTACACCGGCTTCGCCTACGACCTGACCGGCCTCCTGCACGCCGACGGCACCACGGAGAACGTCCTCGCCGTCCGCGTCCGCAACCGCCTCCCCAGCAGCCGCTGGTACTCCGGCAGCGGCATCTACCGCGAGGCCCGCCTGACCGTCACCGGCGCCGTCCACGTCCCCCGCTGGGGCACCCACGTCACCACCCCGGACCTCACCGCCGACCGAGCGCGCGTCGACATCCGCACAACAATCGACAACACCACCGGCACCCCGCAGAATGTCGAAATCACCTCCCGGATCGTCGGCCCGAACGGTCGCACGGCCGCCCGTACTTCGTCCACGCTCACCGTCACCGGCAGTGCGACCGAGGCGCACTCCGTCGTCGTCCCCGACCCGAAGCGCTGGGACTTCACCGACCCGAAGCGCTACCGCCTGGAGACCGAACTGCGGGTCGCGGGCGAGCTGGTGGACACCTACAGCACGGTCTTCGGCTTCCGCACCTTCCGTCTCGACCCGGACGACGGCTTCCAACTCAACGGCAGACACGCCAAGTTGAAAGGCGTCGACCTCCACCACGACCTCGGCGCGCTCGGCGCGGCCGTCAGCGCGGACGCGATCCGGCGGCAGATGCTCATCATGAAGTCGATGGGCGTCAACGCCCTGCGCACCTCCCACAACCCGCCCTCCACCGAGATGATCCGGATCTGCGAAGAGCTCGGGATCGTCATGCTCGTGGAGGCGTTCGACTGCTGGAAGACCCCCAAGACCCGCTACGACTACGGCCGTTACTTCGACGAGTGGTCCGACCGCGACCTCGCCGAGATGGTCCTTGCCGCCCGCAACTCCCCGGCCGTCGTGATGTGGTCGATCGGCAACGAGATCACCGAGTTCACCACCGCGGCGGGCCTCACCATCGCCGACCGCCTGGTCGCGGGTATCAAGGCGCACGACACGACGCGCCCGGTCGTCATCGGCTCCCACCGCCACCGCAGCGTCCCCGCCCCCGGCACCCCGGCCGACCTGATCCTCGCCAAACTCGACGGCCTCGGCGTCAACTACAACACCGCCAAGTCGGTGGACGCCCTGCACGCCCGCTACCCGCACCTCTTCCTCTTCGAGTCGGAGTCCTCCTCCGAGACCTCGACCCGAGGCGCCTACCAGGAGCCGCAGCACCTCAACACCGGCGAGAACCACACCCCCGGCAGACGCGCGGTCTCCTCCTACGACAACAACCTCGCCCCCTGGACGATGAGCGGCGAGTACGGCCACAAGAAGGACCGCGACCGGAAGTGGTTCGCCGGACAGTTCCTGTGGTCCGGCATCGACTACATCGGCGAACCCACGCCGTACGACGTGTTCCCGGTGAAGGCGTCGTTCTTCGGCGCGGTCGACACCGCCGGCTTCCCCAAGGACATGTACCACCTGTTCCGCAGCCAGTGGGTGAGCGAGCCCATGGTCCACCTCCTGCCGGCCGGCTGGAACCACGAGCCGGGGGAGACGGTCGAGGTGTGGGCGTACGCGAACGTCCCCGAGGTCGAACTCTTCCTGAACGGCAAGTCGCTCGGCGTGCGGTCCTTCGACGTGAAGGAGACCGTGGACGGCCGGGGCTACCTGGAGACGACCGAGGCGACCGGCGACGACAAGACGTTCACCGACGGCCCCTACCCGGGGAGTTACACAAGTCCGAACGGCAGCGCGGGGAAACTGCACCTCACCTGGAAAGTCCCCTTCCGGGAAGGCGAGTTGAAGGCGGTCGCCCGGCGCGGCGGCAAGACCGTCGCCACCGACGTCCTGCGCACGGCCGGCGCCCCGCACGCCGTCCGCCTCACCGCCGACCGAGGCTCCCTGCCCGCCGACGGGCGTTCACTCGTCTTCGTCACCGCCGACGTGGTCGACGCGCACGGCACGATCGTCCCCGGCGCGGAGCACCTCCTGACGTTCACCGTCGACGGCGGCTCCCTCGCCGGGCTCGACAACGGGCGGCAGGAGAGCGCCGAGAAGTACCAGGCGAGCACCCGAACGGCCTTCCACGGCAAGGCCCTTGCCATCGTGCGGGCGGGCACCGGGGCCGGGACGCTGAAGGTCACGGCGGCGGGGGAGGGGCTGCGGACGGGGACGGTCGCCGTGCGCACCACCTGGGCGCGTTCGGCCGCCGCGACCCCGGCGCCCGCGTTCGAGCCCGAGCACCCCGAGGCGCCGAACCACCCCTACGCCGACGCCAGTTACTCCGGGCGGCCCGACACGCTCCCGGCCGCGATGCTGGACGGCGATCCGGCGACCGGCTGGTCCAACGGGTTCCTGAAGGCGGCCACCGCGCTGCTGCCCGCGTTCTCGGGGGCGCGGGCGAAGGACTGGGTCGCCGTGGACTACGGGCGCGTGCGGGACTTCGACCGGGCCGAGGTGTCGTTCACCGTGGACGCCGGGCACAGTCTGCCGTCCCGGATCGAGGTCGCGGTGTGGGACGGGCGCGCGTACACCGCCGCGAGCGGGGTGGCCGTCGCGTGGGCGACCGCCTCGGACGCGCCGTCGGTGGTCACGTTCGGGGCGCTGCGGGGGAGCCGGGTGCGGCTCACGTTCACCAGCGCGTATCCGGGTGAGGCCCGGGGTGCCGTCAGGGTCAGCAGGCTGGAGATGTAGCTCCTGCGGGGCGGTCCGGACAGGGCGGGTGAGAAGCCGTCCTGTCCGGACCGTTGACGGGATGTCATGGCGGGAACAAGCATGGGCACCGTGCGCCGCGCGTGGGAGCGCTCCCATAGAGGTCGCGGCGCTATGGGCAGCCATGCCCGGAGCCGCACCCCCGAGGAGCCAGACGTGAAACGACGCAGAACGGCCGCACTGACGCTGGCCGCGCTACTGGGCGGCGCCCTCGTCGCGCTGCCCGCCACCCCCGCCGGAGCCGACGAGGTCGAGCAGGTCAAGAACGGCGGCTTCGACAACGGCACCGCCCCCTGGTGGACCAGCAACGTCACCCCCGTCGCCGCCGAGGGACGGCTCTGCGCCGACGTCCCCGGCGGCACCACCAACCGCTGGGACTCCTCGATCGGCCAGAACGACATCACCCTCGTCAAGGGCCAGACCTACCGCTTCTCCTTCAAGGCGTCCGGCGTCCCCGAGGGGCACGTCGTGCGCGCGATCGTCGGGCTGAGCGTCTCCCCGTACGACACCTGGCAGGAGGCGAGCCCGGTCCTGACCGAGGCCGACGGCTCGTACTCCTACACCTTCACCTCGCCCGTCGACACCACACAGGCGCAGGTCGGCTTCCAGGTCGGCGGCAGCGCGACCCCCTGGCGGTTCTGCGTGGACGACGCCTCGTTGCTCGGCGGGGTCCCGCCGGTGGTGTACGAGCCGGACACCGGGCCCCGTGTGCGCGTCAACCAGGTCGCCTACCTGCCCGCCGGGCCGAAGAACGCGACCGTGGTGACCAAGGCGACGACCCGGCTGCCCTGGCAGCTCAAGAACGCGGCCGGGAAGACCGTCGCGCACGGCTGGACCGTCCCGCGCGGCGTGGACGTGTCCTCCGCGCAGAACGTCCAGACCGTGGACTTCAGTGCCTACCGCAAGCGGGGCACCGGCTACACGCTCACCGCCGACGGCGAGACCAGCCGCCCGTTCGACATCGGCAAGGCCGCCTACGAGAAGCTCGGCCGGGACGCCGTGAAGTACTACTACACGCAGCGCAGCGGCATCCCGATCCGCGAGGACCTGCGGCCCGGCTACGGCAGGGCGGCCGGACACGTCGGCGTCGCACCCAACCTGGGCGACAGGTCGGTGCCCTGCCAGCCCGGCGTCTGTGACTACTCGCTCGACGTCAGCGGCGGCTGGTACGACGCCGGGGACCACGGCAAGTACGTCGTGAACGGCGGCATATCGGTGTGGGAGGTGCTCAGCACCTACGAGCGCTCCCTGCACGCCCGCACCGGCACCCCGGCCCGCCTCGGCGACGGACAGCTCGCCCTGCCCGAGAGCGGCAACAAGGTCCCCGACGTCCTCGACGAGGCCCGCTGGGAGCTGGACTTCCTGCTGAAGATGCAGGTCCCGGACGGCCGGCCCCTCGCCGGGATGGCCCACCACAAGATCCACGACCAGAACTGGACCGGCCTCCCGTTGCTGCCGAGCGACGACCCGCAGAAGCGTGAACTGCACCCGCCGTCCACCGCCGCGACCCTCAACCTCGCGGCGGCGGCAGCGCAGGCGGCCCGCCTCTACAAGCCGTACGACAAGGCGTTCGCCGCGAAGGCCCTGACCGCCGCCCGCAAGGCGTGGACGGCCGCGCAGGCCCACCCGGCGGTCTACGCCGACCCGAACGACGGCACGGGCGGCGGGGCCTACAACGACAACAACGTAACCGACGACTTCTACTGGGCCGCCGCAGAGCTGTACCTCACCACCGGCGAGAAGCAGTTCGCGGACCACGTGCTGGCGTCGCCCCACCACACGGCGGACCTCTTCGGCCCCGTCAGCTTCGACTGGGCCAGCACGGCCGCCGCCGGACGCCTCGACCTCGCCCTCGTCCCCAACCGGCTCCCCGGGCGCGACAAGGTCCGCAAGTCCGTCGTCAAGGGCGCGGACGGCTACCTCGCCACGATCGCCGGACAGGCGTACGGCATGCCCTACGCGCCCAACAACAACATGTACGACTGGGGCTCCGCGAGCCAGATCGTCAACAACGCCGTCGTCATCGCGAGCGCGTACGACATCACCGGCGCCGCCAAGTACCGGGACGGGGCCGTGCAGAGCATGGACTACCTCCTCGGGCGCAACGCGCTGAACATGTCCTACGTCACCGGCTACGGCGAGGCCAACGCACACCACCAGCACAGCCGCTGGTACGCCAACCAGCTCGACCCGAAGATGCCGTCGCCGCCGCCCGGGACGCTCGCCGGCGGGCCCAACTCCTCGATCCAGGACCCGTACGCGCAGAGCAAACTGCAAGGCTGCGTCGGCCAGTTCTGCTACATCGACGACATCCAGTCGTGGTCGACGAACGAGACGGCCGTCAACTGGAACGCGGCCCTGACCCGGCTGGCGTCGTTCGTCGCCGACCAGGGCTGACGTCGCCGGCCAGGGCTGAGAAGGGAACGCCTGTACGCCTCCGGTACCGCTGGGTATCCTGCTTGACCTGGGGATATTTACGGGTCAGTACCCGAGCGGTACCGTGAGGCACATGCCAGCCCTCAATGTGGAGTTCAGTGAACGCGAGCTGGAAGACCTGCGGCAGATCGCCAAGGAGCGCGGGACGTCGATGAAGGCGCTCGTCCGGGAGGCCGCCGCCGCCGACATCGCCCGCCACCGGGCGCTCCAGGAAGGCGCGGCGGCGTTCCGGACGTTCTTCGCCGCCCACGCCGACGAATTCGCGGCGGCCTTCCCCGACGACGAGACCCCCGTCGGGGCGAGGGGCAGGTCGGCCGGCCGATGACGTCCGTCATCCATATCGACGTCCCGTGGCTGCTCCAGCGCCACGAAGAGGTCCTCCCGGACCAGCCCACCGTGAACGACTTCTCCGCGCTCGTCGCCGCCGTCGCCCGGCACCGCGTCGACCCGCCCCGCCTCGGCGTCGACTCCGACCCGGCGTGGCGGGCGGCGGCCCTGCTGCACACCCTCGCCGTCCTCAAGCCGCTGCCCGCCTCCAACGCCCGCTTCGCCTGCGCGACGGCCGTGTCCTACATGTTCGTCAGCGGCGCCGGCATCGACCCGCCGTACGGCGCGTTAGTGGATCTCGCCCGGGACTTGATGGACGGGAAGGCGGACGTGTACAGGGCGGCGGACCGGCTGCGGTCGTGGCAGATATGAGGTGCGCTTCTCAGTAGATCTTCCGGGCCGCCGGCCGAAGCGGGAAGGCCGGACCGGCGGCCGTGCTCGCGCGGGAGAGCCGCAGTCCAACGCGAGGACCCCGAGGAGGGCCGACTCCCAGTGCACAGCGCGTGGGAGAGCAGGGGAAGTGTGTGGAGCGGGGGCGCTGCGGGCGCGCGGTTCACACGGGGTGCGTCGCTTCGCGCTTCTTGTTGTGGCCCACTGAATTGTGTAATGGTGAACTACCGTGCGCCGAGGCCCGGCCGGCCGCACCGTTCCGCACCAAAGGACCCGCCCAGTGCCCACCCCCTACCCTCCGCGTCCTCCGTACCCGCCGCCCGGCGGAGACCCCGGGGAGTCCGACGACGCGCTCGCGGCAGGGGTGCGCGGCGGCACGGACGGCGAGGTCGCCGAGGCCACCGCACTGCTGATCGCCCGGCACTGGAAGCCCGCCCACGACTACGCGGTGATCTGCCTCGCGGGCTTTGGGCAGGTCGCCTCCATGGTCACGGGCACCGCCTTCCACCAGGTCTTCGACCGGCTCAAGCTGGGCGAGTCCGGCACCGATCTGCGGCCCCGGCTGCTGCTCGCCGTCCGGGAGACCGTGCGGGTGTGGGCGTCCGCCGAGCGGGTCACCGCCGTCCTGCCCGAGCTGCGCAAACCTGCCGGAGCACGCGGGGTGCGGGTGGCGAAGGGGCTGGTCGCGGAGAACCGGATCCTCGCCGAGCGCGCCTACCACGCGCTGCCCGCGCTGGAGCGGTGCCTGCTGTGGCACGCCGAGGTCGAGGCCGAACCGCTCAGCGTCCCGGCCGCGCTGCTCGGCATCGACACGTCCGCTGCCGCCGCCGGTCTGGAGGACGCCCGCGACAAACTCCGCGAGGGGGTCGTGCGGGCGCATCGCGAACTCGCGCCCACCAAGGAGTGCCGCTTCTACAACCGGCTCCTCGATGTGCCGCTGCGGCGTGGCGGTGAGCTTCTGCCGGACGTCCGTACGCACCTCGACGTCTGCCGGTACTGCCGCGCCGCCGCCCAGCAACTCGGGATGTTCGACGGGCGGTTGGGGGTCATGCTGGCCGAGGCCGTGCTCGGGTGGGGGGCCCGGCGGTACTTCGAGTCGCGGCCCGACCGGGTGCGGCAGGAACCGGTCCGGCCGGGAGGCGGGGGCCGCGGGAGGCTGCTCGACCGGATACCGGCGCCGGGGCGGCGGGGGAAGCGGGGAGCCGAAGGGGGAGCGGCCGAGGGGGGTTCGGCCGTCGACGCGGGGGCTTTCGGTGTGCCTGGGCGGCGTGCTCAAGAGGTCGGGGAGAGGTACGGCCGGCCTGGCGTGGAGGACGCGGGGTTCGGCGGGGTGGGACGGCCCGTCGCCGGTGCCGCCTGGGGTGCGGGGAGTTTGGCGGGCGGTGATTCCGGCGGGGCCGGTGCTTTTCCCGATCCCGACGTGTCTCC
This sequence comes from Streptomyces sp. S6, assembly GCF_054880855.1. Taxonomy (NCBI): domain Bacteria; kingdom Bacillati; phylum Actinomycetota; class Actinomycetes; order Kitasatosporales; family Streptomycetaceae; genus Streptomyces; species Streptomyces sp. S6. The sequence continues at coordinate 8,115 of NZ_JBTYMC010000296.1, forward strand.
CCTCGAAGCACCCTCGGCGGAACCGTCTCCCGACGACGACCGCCCCCGCTCACGCCGGGCCGCCGGGCGGGCGAAGGTGCGGGGGAGCCGGGGTGCGCGGGGGGCCCGG
>NZ_JBTYMC010000297.1:0-8053 GCF_054880855.1 Streptomyces sp. S6
CGAGCCACCCCCACCCCCCGCCGGAGCAACCCACACCGATGCCGCAGCCGCCGCCGAACCCCCCGCCCTCGACGGCCCCTTGTACCCCGCCAACCCCCACGAGTTCCCCTCCGTCGGCCCGCCCACCTCCCGCGCGGGCAACGCCGCAGGCGGAACGCGGAGTTGGGTGGTCGCCCGGTCGCCCGGTGTCGACTGCGGGTGGTTCCAGGCATGTTCGGCGAGTTCCCAGAGGGTCGTGAGGTGGACCGGCGAGGTGTCGGTCGTCTCGGCGAGCGCGTCGATCGCGCGGCGGGGGGCGAGGAGGCGGGCGTCCAGGAAGCGTTCCCAGGAGGTGTGGCTGTAGCCGGTGCGCTCGGCGAGGACCGTCAGGGTCAGCCCGGCGCGGTCGACGCAGCGCCGCATGTGGACGACCAACTCCGCGGCCCTCGGATCGAGTTCGTCCGGCAGAGCCCTCCAACGAGCCATCGTGTCCCCCCAGTGACAGTCCGTCCCGTTCAGAGACGTTAGTCCGGTTCCGCGCCGGAATCGACACGGCCGGGGAAAGTTGTCGACGTATCGACAGGGAGCGGTATACGGCGACGGCCCGCTCTTCCCCGAACGCGGGGCGGAACGAGCCGTCGCCGTACGTCAGTTCTGCACGGTGAAGTGCAGGGTGTCCTTGAGGAACGGGATCTGGAGCCACGGGCTCGGCTGCGCCATCAGCGCGAGCAGCACGATCGCGAGGCCGAGTACGCCGTACGTCACGATGTCGGTGAACCGCGATCTCACCGCGAGCATCCCGACCCCGGGCAGCAGCCACCGCAGCACGGCTCCGGTCAGCAACCCCACCCCGATCAGGATCGTCCCGACCCGGAACTGGTCCAGCGCGGTGATCAGCAGCCCCAGCGCCACCAGCCCCGAGACCGCCAGCATCGGCCACTGCCGCGCGGGCACGGACACGGCTCCCTCGACCGCCCGCCCGCTCCCCTCCGGCCGCGCGGTGTCCCGCGTCACCCGCGGGAACCGGCGACTCCGCCGAGCAACTACCTCTTCGCCCACAGTCTCCTCGCCTCGCTCGTTCTCACGCTGTCCACGAACTCCCTGACCACCAGTGTCCCGCGCCTCACCGGTAGGGAGCGCGGGTGCGGGGGTTCCGGTTGCAGGGGGCGGGCTCGCATCGGGCTTCCCCCCTGACGACCCGGCCCCGCCCAGCCCAGCCCCGCGGACCTCGCCCGCCCCCTCCGCCTCCCCCTCAGCCGGCACCGCGCTCAGCCGCCTCCACCACGTTCACCAGAAGGTGGGCGCGGGTCATGGGGCCGACGCCGCCGGGGTTGGGGGAGAGCCAGGCGGCGACCTCGCGGACGTCGGGGTGGACGTCGCCGAGGATCTTGCCGGAGGGGTCGCGGGAGACGCCCACGTCCAGGACGGCCGCCCCGGGCTTCACGTCCTGCGGGCGGATCAGGTGGGGGGAGCCGGCCGCGGCGATGATGATGTCGGCGCGGCGGAGGTGGGACGGCAGGTCGCGGGTGCCCGTGTGGCACTGGGTGACCGTCGCGTTCTCGGTGCGGCGGGTCAGGAGGAGGGGCATGGGGCGGCCGATGGTGACGCCCCGGCCGACGACGACGACCTCCGCACCCTTGAGTTCGACGCCGTAGCGGCGCAGGAGGGTGAGGATGCCGTTCGGCGTGCAGGGCAGGGGGCCAGGCTCGCCGAGGACGAGGCGGCCGAGGTTCACGGGATGCAGCCCGTCCGCGTCCTTGGCGGGGTCCATCAGCCCGAGAATCCGGTTCTCGTCGATGCCGGCGGGGAGGGGCAGTTGGACGATGTACCCCGTGCAGGAGGGGTCCTCGTTGAGTTCCCGGACGACCTTCTCGACGTCGTCCGCCGAAGCCGTCCCCGGCAACTCCCGCTGGATGGACGCGATCCCGACCTCCGCGCAGTCCCGGTGCTTGCCGGCGACGTACTTGCGGCTCCCGGGGTCGTCCCCGACGAGGACGGTGCCGAGACCGGGCACGACGCCCCGCGCTCTCAGCGCCGCCACCCGTGTGGCCAGCTCCGACTTGATCTCGGCCGCGACGGCCTTGCCGTCGAGAATCTGCGCGGTCATGCGGCCATCCTCCCGGATCACATGCCCCTGCTCCCAATCCGGTCGCATCCGTTGGCGGATGTTGCGCTTGCACAACGCCCGGCCGATCCGGCTGGACAAGAACTCATCGATCGATCAACGATGAAAACCGCAGATTTGCGGTCCGGTCGGGGGGGCAAACCGCTCAAGAATTGACATTCCTCCGCACTGTCCGCTTTGTCCCCATGTAGTCCAACGGAGGAATCCAGCCATGAGTTTCGGCGCGCCGCCGCCCGGCAACCCGTACGGCCAGCAGCCCCAGCAGCCCGGGTACGGCCAGCCGCAGCAGCCGGGTCACCCGCAGCAGGGTTACCCGAGCTACCCGCAGGACCAGTACGGCCAGCAGCCCCAGGGGTACCCGAGCTACCCGCAGGCTCCCGGCGGCGGCTACCCGCCGGGCTACCAGAGCGGTCCGCAGGTCGCGTCGATGGGCCTGCGCCTCGGCGCGCGCATCATCGACGGCATCGTCATCGGCCTCGTCTACTCCGCCTTCTCGATCGCCGGCATCGCGGGCAGCATGAGCTCCGTCAACGACTGCGACGCGAACGCCCCCTCGGCCGTCTACGAGGCGTGCCTGAACGACGCCGTCAGCAGCTCCTTTTCGAGGGTCGGCGCCCTCATGGGCGTCCTCATGGTCGTGAGCTTCCTCTACGAGTGGCTGATGACCGGCCTGACGGGTGCCACCCTCGGCAAGCTCGCCGTGGGCCTGCGCGTGGTGAAGGCCGAGACCGGCGAGAAGCCCGGCCTCGGCGCCGCGTTCATCCGCTGGATCATCCCGATCGTCGGCTACTTCGCCTGCATGATCGGCATGCTCGTCGTCTACCTGTCCCCCCTGTGGGACAAGTCGGGCCGCCAGCAGGGCTGGCACGACAAGGCGGCGAAGGTGATGGTCATCCGCATCAAGTAGGCATACCGCCGTACTTGTACGACTCAGGCGTGCACCCCCATCGCGGGGTGCACGCCTGAGTGCTGTTCACGCACCGAGCGGCGGTGCTCAGTGGAAGAAGTGCCGCGTCCCCGTGAAGTACATCGTCACGCCCGCCTTCTTCGCGGCCTCGACCACCTGCTCGTCACGGACCGAACCGCCGGGCTGGACGACGGCCTTGACGCCGGCCTCGGTGAGGATCTCCAGGCCGTCGGGGAAGGGGAAGAACGCGTCGGACGCGGCGTAGGCGCCCTGCGCGCGCTCGGCGCCGGCCCGCTCGACCGCGAGCTTCGCGGAGTCGACGCGGTTGACCTGGCCCATGCCGACGCCGACGGAGGCGCCGTCCTTGGCCAGCAGGATCGCGTTGGACTTGACCGCGCGGCACGCCTTCCAGGCGAACGCCAGCTCCTTGAGCTCGTCCGCGCTCAGCGCCTCGCCGGTCGCGAGCGTCCAGTTCGCCGGGTCGTCGCCGTCGGCCTGGAGGCGGTCGGTGACCTGGAGCAGCGCGCCGCCGCCGATCGGCTTCAACTCGACCGGCGCGGACGGGCCCTGGGGCGCCTTCAGCACGCGGATGTTCTTCTTCTTGGTGAGCGCTTCGAGGGCGCCCTCCTCGTAGTCCGGCGCGACGATGACCTCGGTGAAGATCTCCGCGACCTGCTCCGCCAGCTCCTTCGACACCGGCCGGTTCACGGCGATGACCCCGCCGAACGCCGACAGCGGGTCACACGCGTGCGCCTTGCGGTGCGCCTCCGCCACGTCCGAACCGACAGCGATCCCGCACGGGTTGGCGTGCTTGATGATCGCGACGGCCGGCTCGTCGTGGTCGTACGCGGCACGGTGCGCGGCGTCCGTGTCCGTGTAGTTGTTGTACGACATCTCCTTGCCGTGCAACTGCTCGGCGACCGCGAGTCCGGTGCCGCTGCCGTCGACGTAGAGCGCGGCGGGCTGGTGCGGGTTCTCGCCGTAGCGGAGGGTGTTCTCGCGGGACCAGGTCGCGCCGAGGAAGTCGGGGAACTGCGACTCGTCCACCGGGGCGTACGACGACGCGAACCAGGACGCCACCGCCACGTCGTACGCGGCGGTGTGCCGGAACGCCTCCGCGGCGAGCCGTTTGCGCGCGGCGAGGTCGAAACCGCCGTCCGCGACGGCCTTCAGGACGTCCGTGTAGCGGGCCGGGTCGGTGACGATCGCCACGGACGGGTGGTTCTTCGCGGCGGCGCGCACCATGGACGGGCCGCCGATGTCGATCTGCTCCACGCACTCGTCGGGGCTCGCGCCGGACGCGACCGTCTCGCGGAACGGGTAGAGGTTGACGACGACCAGGTCGAACGGCTCGACCCCCAGCTCGGCGAGCTGCTCACGGTGGCTGTCGAGCCGCAGGTCGGCGAGGATCCCGGCGTGCACCTTCGGGTGCAGGGTCTTGACCCGGCCGTCGAGGCACTCGGGGAACCCGGTCAGCTCCTCGACCTTCGTGACGGGGACACCGGCGGCGGCGATGCGCGAGGCGGTGGAACCGGTGGAGACGAGCTGCACCCCGGCCGCGTGCAGGCCCTGGGCCAGCTCCTCCAGGCCGGTCTTGTCATACACGCTGACGAGCGCGCGGCGGATCGGCCGCCGGTTTTCGGCGGACACAGTCTGGGCGGTCACGGGATAACTACCTTTCGTCCCTCAATGCGGTGGCCGTTGCGGGCGATCCGCCCCACGACCTCGACGAGCAGCCTTCGCTCGACTTCCTTGATGCGCTCGTGCAGCGCGCTCTCGTCGTCCTCGTCCCGGATCTCGACCACGCCCTGGGCGATGATCGGCCCGGTGTCGACGCCGTCGTCGACGAAGTGGACGGTGCACCCGGTGACCTTGGCCCCGTACGCGAGCGCGTCACGGACACCGTGGGCCCCGGGGAAACTCGGCAGCAGCGCGGGGTGCGTGTTCACGAACCGGCCACCGAACAGGGCCAGGAACTCCTTGCCGACGATCTTCATGAACCCGGCCGAGACGACGAGGTCGGGCGCGTACGAGGCGACGGCCCCGGCGAGCGCCGCGTCCCACTCCTCCCGCGTCCCGTGGTCCTTGACCCGGACGGTGAACGTCGGGATACCGGCGCGCTCGGCCCTCGCCAGGCCCTCGATACCGGCACGGTCGGCACCGACCGCCACGATCTCGGCGCCGTACTCCCCGGCACCGGTCTCGGCGATGTGGTCGAGCAGGGCCTGGAGGTTCGTACCGGAGCCGGAGACCAGGACGACCAGGCGTTTGGGGGCGGAGGCCGGGGCCGGATCCACGTTTCGGGCCCTTTCTGCATGCGGGCGTCCGGTGGGGCGCCCCTGGGGTCAGCGTTTGTGCGGTCGTACGAATGCTTCACGCCCCCGGATACGGGGAAGTCTACGAAGCGGCCGACCGCCAGCAACGATACCGGCACACCCGGCGGCCCCCACGGGACGGGGGCGGGGCCGGAAGGTAGCGTCTGCGGGGAACGGGCCCGGGAAGGGGCTCGGGAAGGGGTCCGGGAAGGCGTCCGGCGAGGGGCCCGGGAACGCGGCGGCGGTGTGGCACGTTTCCGGGGTGGCAGCTCTTGCTTGTCCGCACATCCGCCGGACCACCCGACTTGTCCGACCGACCTCCGACTCAGCTAGGGAAGACGCTCACTTGATGCCGGACCGCCGTCTGCGACTCGCGATGCACACCTCGCAGCCCACGCCCACCGTCCTCCTGAGGGAGGGCCGCCTCTCCTCCCCAGGAGCCGGCTCCGGCGCCGGCGACCAGAACGAACCCGAGGGGGCTGCGAGGGCTCCGGAGAACGACGGGGCACGGACGCGGACGCCTGCGGTGGAGGGGGCGGAGGGCCGGGGTGCCCAGTCCTCGGGGGCCCAGTCCTCGGAGGCCGGGGCTGCGGGGGCTCAGGGCGGTACCGGTGTTCAGGGTTCTTCCGAGGGGCAGGGTTCCTCCGAGGGCCAGGGTGCTTCAGAGGGGCAGAGGGGTCGAGAGGGGCAGGGGTCTCAAGAGGGCGGGGGCTCTCAAGGCGGTCGGGATGTCCAGGGCGGGCAGGACAGCCGGGGCGGGAATCCGTTCGCCCCGCCGCCCGAGGGCGCTCCGGATCAGCCGTGGCGGCCTCGGCAGCCGGCTCAGGGGGAGGGGTCCGACGGGGAGGGCGGTTCCCCCTGGGGGCGGTGGAGCGACCGGCAGCCCGGGCGGTCCCAGGGCGGGTTCGGGGACCGTCCCGGCGCCGGCCCCGAAGGCCAGGGGAACAACCAGACCCCCGGCCCCCGCTGGGACCCGACCGATCCCGCTCAGCGCCGCGCGCGGTACTCCTTGCTCGGCGGCATGTGGTCGTTCTTCTTCGTCCTCTTCGGATGGGGCTACGTCGCTCTCCTCCTCGGTGCGCTCTCCGTCTACTGGGCGATCAGCGCCCTGAAAGCCCGCCCCCGCCAGAACGGCTCCGAGGGGTCCCCCACCGGCAACGCCGCCGCCCCGTCGACCCCCCGGGCCCCCTCCGGTGGCCGCCCCCAGGCCACCGCCGCGATCACCGGCCTCGTCACGGCGTCCCTGGCGCTCGGCATGGTCGGCGCCAGTTTCACCGCGCAGATCGTCTACCGCGACTACTACACATGCCGCGCGGACGCCCTGACGAACGAGGCACAGCAGTCCTGCGACGATCTGCTGCCGAAGCAGTTGAGGGACTTTCTGGGGGCGACGGACTGAGGGGATGGGGTGGGGGCGGGCTGAGGAGGCCAGGGTGAGGGGGGCCAGGCCGAGGGGACGGGCTGGGGGGCGGCTGAAGGCGCCGGGCTGAGAACGCCAGGCCGAGGGGACCCGCTGAGGACGCCGGATGAGAGCAGCGGGTCGAGGGGACGGAGAGGTTGGGAACGCTCGGGGGTGGAGAGGTTCGGACGGCCGCGCCCCCTGCACCCCGGCCCTCGCCAACTCTCTCCCCTCGTGCTGGGCACCCTCTCCGTACCGGTTCCCGTCGGCGCCCTCCCCGGTACAGGGCGCCGTCCCGGCCCTCGTCAGCCCCTCGCTCCAGCCCGCTCGACGTCATCTCCCATGCACCACCTCCTCTCTCTGATCGCTCGCCATCCCGCCTGCCCCACGGCCCCGCCGCCGCTCCTTTCAGTCCATCGCCACCTCCTTTCCTCTCGGTCCGGCCGCTGTGCCCGTCCCCTTTGCCCCTTCATCGTTCCGACCCCGCCGACCGGTTCACGTCTCCGCGAAAAACTTTTCCGGCCTTGCGTCCACCCCCTCCTCAGCTCTCCCTCTCCACCCCTTCCTCCGGCCCCTTCTCCGCCTCCTCCCACGGCCGGGACGCCTCCCGCAACGCGGCCCAGCGGGCCTCGCGGGCCGTGTCGTCGTGCCAGGTCGGGTCGGGTGAGGGGGTGAGGAAGTCGTAGGGCTCGAAGAGGGTGCTGGGAGCGTCGAGGGCGTCGGGGGCGGAGTCCTTGAGGAGGGAGGCGTAGACGGGGTCGTCGGTGCGGGGGACGGCGGGGGCGGGGAGGTCGGGCGTCTTCGGCGCCGTGCGGAGCAGGCCGCGGGGTGCGAAGAGCCGTGAACGGCGTTTCCGCGTCCTCTCGTCCGCGACCTCCGCGTCGTCCGTGGCCTCTCTCTCGTACGCATCCCCCGCTCCCGCCCCGGCCGTCCTCCGCCCCGGCCACCACCGCTTCCGGCCCGCCCCCTTCTCCCCGGCCTCCTCCACACCCCGCTCCGGCGGACCCCCCGCCCCCGGCAGACCCTCCGGCTCCCACGCGGCCCAGTCGACCAGCAGCTCCCGTTCGAGGCTGGAGCCCTCCGGGCCGGCGCTCTCCGCGACTGCTTCCTCCCGTCGCCAGAGCGACCGTCCGCTCCACTCCCGGCACGACCACGCCCGCACCGCGAGTGCGACAGGGACACTGACGACGAGCCCCCATGCGAGCGCCGCGCAGCCCGTCTGCCACCAGACGGGGCCGAAACGGGCGAGGGTGCCGGTGCCGAGGGGACCGCCCGCGACGCCCGCCGCGACGGACATGATCACGGCGAGGACGCCGGCGGAGGCGCAC
>NZ_JBTYMC010000298.1:0-8048 GCF_054880855.1 Streptomyces sp. S6
GGGGTCCGTTTCGTGGTGGGGCACGTTCAGGCGGTGGTGAGCGGGGTGGGGGTGGGGTGTTTCATCGCGTCGGAGAGTGACACGAGCCACCGGAGTTCCTCGGCAGGCGCGCACGCCGTCAGCATCGGCGTGAAACGCGTCGTCCGGCGCCCCCGGACCGGCCATGTGAAGCCCCTGGTGCGCACCGCCGGGCGGCACTCCTTCCCCAGCTCCCACGCGACCTCCGCGGCGGCGGCGGCCGTCGCCTACGGGGCGCTCGGCGCGTACCCGGTGGCGCCGGTCGCCGCCGCGATGTGCGTCTCCCGGCTCGTCGTCGGTGTGCACTGGCCGTCGGACGTCGTCGCGGGGGCGGCACTTGGCGCGCTCACCGCGCGCGTAGGGGCGCGCTGGACGGGTGTTCCGGCATGACACAGACCGCGCCCGAGCGTGTCCGGTCCCGACAGCTGCCCGTGCCCGCCGCCCCGCCGCGCGGTGTCCTGCGAGGCCTGCTGAAGACCGCCCGCCCCAAACAGTGGGTCAAGAACGTCCTCGTCGTCGCCGCGCCCGCCGCCGCCGGACGTCTCCTGTCCTGGCACGCGGCGGCCCAGATCGCCCTCGTCTTCGCCTTGTTCACCGCGTGCGCGGCGGCCGTCTACCTGATCAACGACGCGCGCGACGCCGACGCGGACCGCGCGCACCCCACGAAACGCCGCCGACCGGTCGCCGCCGGTCAGGTCCCCGTGCCCCTCGCGTACGCCGTGGGCGGCCTTCTCGCGGCCTCGGGGCCCGTGCTGGCACTCCGACTGTCCACGCCCGGCGTCGCGGCGCTCCTGGCGGCGTACGTGGGCCTGCAACTGGCGTACTGCGTGAGCCTCAAGCACGTCCTCGTCGTCGATCTCGCCGTCGTCTCCACCGGGTTCCTGATGCGGGCCACCGCCGGAGGGCTCGCGCTGGGCATCCCGCTGTCGCGGTGGTTCCTGATCACCACCGGGTTCGGGGCGCTGTTCATGGTCGCCGCGAAGCGGTACTCCGAGGCCGTCCAGATGGCCGGGAAAGCGGGCGCCACGCGCGCGTTGCTCACCGAGTACACGACCGGGTACCTGCGGTTCGTGTGGCAGCTCGCCGCCGGGGTCGCCGTCCTCGGGTACTGCCTGTGGGCGCTGGAGGGGCAGTCCGGGGCGGGGCCGTGGCGGCAGTTGTCGATGGTCGCGTTCATCCTGGCGGTGCTGCGGTACGCCGTGTTCGCGGACCGGGGGACCGCCGGGGAGCCGGAGGAGGTCGTGCTGGGGGACCGGGCGCTGGCGTCGATCGGGGTGGTGTGGGTGGCGATGTACGGGCTGGCGGTGGCGGGTTGGTGAGTTTTTTCAAACGAGAGCTGTTGTGTTTCGCGGCCGTCGGCGCGCTCGCCTACGCCACCGACCTCGCCCTCTTCACGTACCTTCGCGGACCCGCCGCCCTCGACCCCCTCACCGCGAAGTCCCTCTCCTTCGTGGCCGGCTGCACGGTCGCCTACTGGGGCAACGCGCGCACCACGTACCGGCACGCGCGCGTGGAGCACGTTTTCGCCGCCCTCCTGACGTTCACCGCCGTCAACCTCGCGGGCGCGCTCGTCCAGCTCCTCTGCCTCACCGTCAGCCACTACGGCCTCGGCCTCACCTCCCGGCTCGCCGACACGGTCTCCGGAGCCGGAGTGGGGATGGCGCTGGCTACAGTCCTGCGGTTCTGGGGAACCCGGAGATGGGTCTTCCGGCACGAGGTGAGGCAGAGTTCGGATCATGGACTGGCTGAAGAGGCTTCCCGTGGTGGGGCCGTGGGTCGCACGGCTGACGGCCACGCACGCGTGGCGGTCGTACGAGCGGCTCGACAGGGTGAAGTGGACGCGGCTCGCCGCCGCGATGACGTTCATCAGCTTCGTCTCGCTGTTCCCGCTCCTGACGCTGGCCGCCGCCGTCACGGCCGCCGCGCTCAGCGGTGACCAGCAGAAGCGCCTTGAGGGCCGGATCGCCGATCAAGTACCGGGTATCTCCGGACAGTTGGACGTCGCCTCGCTCGTCCAGAACGCCGGGACCGTCGGGCTCATCGCCGGCGCCGTCCTGCTCTTCACGGGGCTCGGCTGGGTTGGCCAGATAAGGGACTGCCTGCGCGCGGTCTGGGAGCTGCCCGATGACGCCGGCAACCCCCTCCTCGTCAAGGCGAAGGACGCGGGTGTCCTGCTCGGGTTCGGCGGGGCCGTCCTGCTGACGTTCGCGGCGTCGACCGTCGCGACGTGGGCGGTCAGCGCCATCGCGGACGGCCTCGGGCTGGACGAGCACGGGTGGGGGGCGCTGCTGCTGCGGGTCGCGGCGTTCGCGGTGGCCGTCCTCGCGGACTTCCTGCTGCTGCTCTACGTCCTGACGCTGCTCCCCGGCGCGGACCCGCCCCGCCGCCGGCTGCTCGAAGCCGCGCTGATAGGAGCCGTCGGCTTCGAGCTGCTCAAGCTGGTGCTCAGCGGCTATCTCCAGGGGGTCGCCACCAAGTCCATGTACGGGGCTTTCGGGGTGCCTGTCGCGCTGCTGCTGTGGATCAACCTGACGGCGAAACTCGTGCTGTACTGCGCGGCTTGGACGGCGACTCGGGCGGAGGATCCTCAGGAGGACGAGGCGCCCTCGGTCTCCGGACTCTCCTGACCCTCCGGCTTCCTGCCCAGCGGCCACTTCCGGTTGACCAGGAACACGCCGCCCGCGAGGAGGACGAGGACGCCGCCCGCGATGCCCAGGGCCGTGCCGATGCCGCTGGAGGAGTCGGGGGCGGTCTTCGCGGCGACGGGGGTGCCGGAGGCGTTGCCCGCGCCGCCCGCCTGGCCGGTGGGGTTGGTGGGGCCGGGCTGGGGAGTGGAGAGGGAGGCGTTCCTCGGGGGGACCAGTTCGCCGATGGGGCGGGTCTTGCCGAGGGCCTGGAAACCCCAGTCGAAGAGGGCGGCGGTCTCCTTGTAGACCTCGTTGTGGCCTTCCTTGGCGGGGTTCATGACGGTCACCAGCAGCACCCGGCCCGCGCGTTCGGCGACGCCCGTGAAGGTCGCGCCCGCGTTGGTCGTGTTGCCGTTCTTGACACCCGCGATGCCCTGGTACTGGGCGATGTCGTAGTCGCCGCTGAGCAGCCGGTTGGTGTTCTGGATCTCGAAGGGCTTCCGGACCGGTTTCCCGGTCTTCTCGTCCTTCTCCGTCTTGCCGGGGAACTTCGCGCGCACCGTCGACGCGTACTCCCGGAAGTCCTTCTTCTGGAGCCCGGAGCGGGCGACCAGCGTCAGGTCGTACGCGGACGACACCTGTCCCGGGGCGTCGTACCCGTCCGGCGACACCACGTGCGTGTCGAGGGCCTGCAACTCCTCCGCGTGGGCGTTCATCTGGGCCACCGTCGCGGGGATGCCCCCGTTCATCGCGGACAGCACCCGCACCGCGTCGTTCCCGGACCGCAGGAACACCCCGAGCCACAGGTCGTGCACGGAGTAGGTCTCCCCCTCCTTTATCCCGACGAGGCTGGAACCCGCCCCCATGCCGTCCAGCTCGGCGCGCTCCACCTTGTGCTGCGTCGTCCCCGGGAACCTCGGCAGCACCGTGTCCGCGAACAGCATCTTCATCGTGCTCGCGGGCGGCAGCCGCCAGTGCGCGTTGTGCGCCGCCAGCACCTCACCCGACTCCGCGTCCGCCACGATCCACGACCGCGCGGTGAGGTCCTTCGGCAGCACCGGCGCCCCGTTCGCCAGATCCGCCTGCGTCCCCGGCAGGCCCAGCCGGGCACCCCCGACGCTGGACATCTTCGCGGGCGGCGTCACCGTAGGCGTCGGCTTCGGGGACGGCGGGGGCGCGGCGACGGCGAAGGGCGCGGTGAGCGCGGCGGTCGCGAGCGTGGCTGCGGTGACCGTCAGGGATCGCCTGACGGCCCGTTTCATGGGAGCGGGCACGAGGGCGAACGTACCCGTCCCCCACACGGAAGTCCCACCCTCCACCCCACCCGCCTGCCGGAACCGGACATCCGCCCGCGATACTGACCCCATGAAGCTCACCCGCCCCCTCTCCTGGTTCCTGCTCGCCTTCGGGGTGTGGAGCTGGGTCATCTGGGTCACTTTCGTAAAGAACCTGATCAAAGACGGCAGTGGTCTCGCGTTCGACCATGGACATCCCACGACGTACTTCTGGGTCCACCTGACCCTCGCGGTCGTGTCCTTCGTATTGGGGACGGCCATCGGGCTCATCGGGTTGCGTTCGCTGCGGGCGTTGCGGTTCACGCACTAGCGGATCGAGAGCGGATCGAGCCGGGCGTTTTCTGCGGCTGGCCCCGCCACGCCGGTGTGCGTGACGGGGCCGGTGATGCGTCAGCCGTGCTCTTCGGGCCGGAGGCCGGGTGGAGTCGAGGGCAGGCCCATCACGTCGTCCGCCACGGCTCCCACGCCGACGATGACGACGCAGTCCGGGCAGGCGTAGAGCGTGACGCCGGGTCCGCTCGCCCGCTGGATGTGGCGGCATGCGGCGCTGAAGGGGGCTGGGGGTTCGTCGGTCAGTCCGTCGCGGTTCACGCGGTGAACGCGTCCGCGCCGAAGGGGGCGCCGTCGTAGGTGTAGGGGTGGTCGACGCCCATCGTGGCGAGGGCTGCGGCTTGGCGGCGTTCCCGTTTGAGGCGGAGTTCCAGGGTGGCGGCGTCCTCCTTGCTGGAGCTGGTCCACGGGCGGGACGTTCGGTGGTCTGCGGCTGCGTTGCGAGGTGTGTGGTGCTGTGGCGGCCGGGGCGGCGGCGGGGGGTGAGTGTGAGTAACACCCAGGCCAGGGCTCGGGCGATAACATCGCGCATAAGTCGATCAGCTCCCTAAAGCTGTCTCGGCGAGCCCCGGGTGGACCGGGCCTAATCGGTCCGCCCGGGGCGTATTCGTGTTCGAAGGCAGCGGCGCCTGACTACACCTGTCTATAGCTGTGTCGTGCTGTGAGTGCCTATGTAGCAATGACTGCGGCTGGATAAAGTCCGTACGTGATGGAGTTCGACCCCACCCGCCCCAAGTGGCAGCAGATCGCCGACGTCGTTCGCGCGCGCATCAAGAGCGGCGAGTATCCGGCTCGGCACCTTGTCTCCGAGGTGCGGCTGGGCGCCGAGTTCGGGGTGTCACGGATCACCGTCCGCAAGGCGACGGCCGCTCTGCGCGCCGAAGGGTTGATCACCACCACCCCTGGCATGGGGTCGTTCGTCCGAGGGACCGGCGGGGACGGGCGTCAGGGCGATTAGTTCTCGTCGTCGCGCTGGAGTATCCGTATCCGCTGCGCGGGCGGTAACGCTTCGAGCGTGACCATGACGGGGTCGTTCACCTCCCAGGAGTGGCCCGAGGGGTGGCCCGTGAAGAACACGCACTCGTCGACGCCGGGGGTTTTCGCGAGGCACTGTGTGCCCAGTTCGAAGCGGCAGACGGCGAACCCGCCGACGATTGACCACCGCGCCATCCACAGGTGCGGCCGGGTCAGGTCGAGGCTGTACCAGAGCACCGAGGCGTGCTCGATGCGGTTGCCGTGCTCACCCAGCTCACACAGGGTGTGGGAAGGGAGGATGTCCCAGCAGTCCTCTTCTGTCTCAGGTATGTCCCGGAGGGCCTGTGCGCCAAGAAGTCGTGGGACCTCGGTGAAGGCGGTGCATTGCAGCGGCATGATCGGCCGTGATCCTCGTTCATCTGTGGCGGAAGGGGAGGAAGCCCCGCCCGCATGTCGTGAGGCACACGGGCGGGGTGCGGCACGGTGAGCTGTCGGACGGTGGGTGCCGTCCGCCGTGCCGGGGCTGCTACTCGCCCAGGGACGTTCGGAAGTGGCCGCGTGACAGGTGGCACACCCCGTCGGGCGTGATGCGGACGTTCGCGCCGAGCAGTGGCAATGAGCCCTCGGCGTTGAGCTGGAACCGGATGCGTTCCAGGGCGTCCCAGAGGCGTTGCGGGCCCGATTGGTGGACCTCCGGCGGATCGTCGAGTCGTTCGGCGGATGCGCGGGCCCAGGAGCCGTCCGGGTGGATCAGGTAGGCCGTGCGGTGTTCCCCGTCGGCCCGGTAGTCGATCTCCACACCGGGAGTTATGACTTCGAGCATGGAGCGCAGTTCCCACGCGTTCTCGATGTCCACCACGGGATGACGTCCGCTGCTGCGGTGTTCTCCTTCCGCGTTGTGGGCGAGGGCGAACAACTCGGTGTGGGCGGGCGGGAAGTCGCTGCCGGAGCGGGTGAGCATGAAGCCGGCCATGTCCCGCTCCACTCGTCCTACGACGTCCCCTGACTGGTCCTTCCAGCCGGTGACGAGCAGGCAGGTGCGGGCGAGCGTCGTCACGAGGCGTCCGCCGGGCGCCAGCGCCCCCACCACGGCCCGGAGTCCGGGACCGGGGGAGAGCGCGACCGTGGCCACGATCCGGTCGTACGTGCCGGGTACCCACTCGGTGGCGTCCGCTGTGACCATCTTGGGCTGGTGGCCCATGCGGGCGAGCCGCTCCCCGGCCGCACTGACCAGATAGGGGTCTATGTCCAGACTGGTGACGCAGTGGTCCCCGAGCCGGTGGCAGGCGTACGCGGCGAGTCCGCCGGCCCCGGTCCCGAGGTCCAGCAGTGACAGGCCGTCCCCGAGTCGGCCGTGCCGCAGCATCCGTACGACCAGGGTCGGCAGTGTGGCGGACGAAGTCGGCCGTCCCTGCGGCTGCTCGGCGAGGTCCGCGCGGTCCGCGTGAAGCGGGCCGACTCGGGTGATCAGCGAGCGGTCCGCGTAGGCGGCACGCATCCATGCCGCATGGTCGGACGGGCCGTCACGGAGCTGCCACTTGTCGCCCGTGCGTTCCCACCAGCGGGGGACGAGTTCGTGACGGGGGATGTGTGCCACCGCGCCGACCCAGCGGGAATCGGGGTCGGTGACACGCGACGCGAGCCGCGACGCGTGCTCTTCCCAGTCCATCGAGGTCCTTTCGGGGGTCGTGCTGGTTACTGCGGGTCGCACGATGGGGTGCTGGCGGGGTCGCAGTCGTTGGAGTCGTCCGGCGAGCACGCGGCTCGGGGTGTCGGAATGCGTGCCGCCAGGGCATCCCAAGCCTTCCCGCCCAGCAGGTCGACGAGCCGGGTTTCCCGGACATTGCCCGCTGGAAAGTCGCGTTGGACCCTCCGCAACGGTGCTTTCGTGGCCTATGAAGAGGCCATCACCACCGGGACGTTGCTAGAGGAAGCGGACAACGTAGCGGCGAAGTTCCGGGCCCATGATCTGCTCAGTGCGTCAGCGTTGTCCCCCGGTCAGTCGGCGGACGTCATCCGGTCAGTCTTGGAGGATTTTCCCAATGAGCACTACCCCTGACCTGTCCGCAGCGCGATGGGTCGCGTCGAGCTACAGCGGAAATGGAGAGGGTAACTGCGTCGAGTGGGCCCCTTCTGTGGCGCAGGTATCGGGTGTCGTCCCCGTCCGCGACAGCAAGGTCCCGAACGGCCCGCACCTGCGCCTCACCCCTCGCGCCTTCGCCGGGCTCGTCGCACTCGCCCGCAACACCGACGTGTAGGAACCGTGCCAGCGGCCCCACCCCTTTCTGAACTCCTCCAGGGAGGTGGGGCCGTCTGATGTCCTGGGGGCGCCCTGGAGCGCCGTCCCGCATGCCCATGGCCGTACCTAGGATGAACGGCATGGTGATCGTCTTCGGTGTGGTCGTCCTGGGTGTTCTGGTGGGCGGCAACTGGTATCTGTGGCGCCGTCTGTTCCGGGACACGACCCGGGGTCCGGGCTGGGCCCGTCGTGCCGGGGCGGCGTTGATCGCGGTGGGGTGGGTCCTCGCGATCACCGCGCTGGCCGCCGAGCGCACCGGCGCCCCCTTCTGGCTCCAGCGCGTTCTGTCGTGGCCGGGCTTCCTGTGGCTGGCCGTCTCGATGTACCTGCTGCTCGGGGTGCTGGCGGGGGAGGTGGTGCGGCCTCTGCTGCGGATGTTCCTGGAGCGGAGGCAGCCCGAGACGGCCGTTCCCGAGCAGGAGCCCGCGCGCACCCCGGCCGTACCTGCGGCGGCCCCTGAGCAGGAGCCCGCGCGCACCCCGGCCGCACCGGCGGCGGCCCCTG
>NZ_JBTYMC010000299.1:0-8034 GCF_054880855.1 Streptomyces sp. S6
TGGCGCAGGGCTGGCTGGCGGAGGAGCGGCTTGAGCCGGCCCGCCTGCTGGTCGTCACGCGTGGCGGTGTCGCCGCTTCGGCGGGCGAGCGCGTCACGGACCTGGCGGCAGCCGCCGTCTGGGGTCTGCTGCGGTCCGCGCAGTCGGAGAACCCGGGCCGGATCGTCCTCGCCGACCTCCCGGCCGACGGCGCTCGGTCCGTCGCCCTGCTGCCGTCCGTCCTGGACAGCGGCGAGGCGGAACTCGCCGTCCGTGGCACGACCGCCTACGGCAGGCGCCTGACCCGCCCGTCCGGCGAGCTGGCGATGCCGGAAGGCGCGTGGCGACTGGTGCCGGACGAAGGCGGCTCGCTGGACGGGCTGCGGTTCGAGTCCGGCCCCGAGGCGGCTGTGCCCGCCGGACACGTCCGGGTCGCGGTGAAGGCCGCCGGCCTGAACTTCCGGGACGTCCTGATCGGCCTGGGCATGTACCCGGGCGGCGGAGTGCTGGGCAGCGAGGTCGCCGGTGTCGTGGTCGAGACCGGGTCCGGCGTCACCGGCCTGACGGTCGGTGACCGCGTGATGGGCGTCGCGGACGGCGGGTTCGGCCCGCTGACCGTCACCGACGCCCGGCACCTGGTCCGCATCCCCGACCAGTGGACCTACGCCGAGGCCGCGTCGGTGCCCAGCGCCTTCATGACGGCCTGGTACGCGCTGGTCGAGCTGGCCGGTGTGCGTGCGGGTCAGCGGGTGCTGATTCATGCGGGTGCGGGTGGTGTGGGTATGGCGGCCGTGCAGATCGCTCGGCACCTGGGTGCGGAGGTGTTCGCTACGGCGAGTCCGGCGAAGTGGCCGGTGCTGGAGCGGCTGGGCCTGGACGCCGGGCACATCGCGTCGTCGCGTGACGGGGGCTTCGAGGAGGCGTTCGGTGCTGGTGTGGACGTGGTCGTCAACTCGCTGGCCGGTGAGCTGACCGACGCGTCGCTGAGGCTCCTGCCGCGTGGCGGGGCGTTCGTGGAGATGGGTGCGACCGATCTCCGTGACCCGGCTGCGGTGGCGGCCGAGCACCCCGGGGTGACCTACCGGGCGTTCAACCTGGCGGAAGCCGGTCCCGGGGGTCTCGGTGCCATGCTGTCCCAGGTCAGCGCGCTGATGGAGCAGGGCGCGCTGTCGCTGCTGCCGGTACGGGCATGGGACGTGCGGCGCGCGAAGGAGGCGTTCCGATTCATGTCGCAGGCCAAGCACACCGGCAAGATCGTCCTGACCATCCCGGCGACCCCCGTGGCCGCCCGCCTCTCGGCGCCGGTGGCAGCGCGGACGGCCCTGGTGACCGGTGGCACCGGCACCCTGGGCAGCCTGGCGGCACGTCACCTCGCGGCGACCGGCCGCGCCGACTCGGTCGTCCTGACCAGCCGTTCCGGAGCCGGCGCGCAGGGCGTCGCCGAACTCGCCGCGCAGCTCGCGGAGTCGGGCACCTCGGTGCGCGTCGTCGCCTGTGACACGGCCGAGCGCGACGAGCTCGCGACGGTCCTGGCCGGCATCCCGGCCGAGGCCCCGCTGCGCACCGTCATCCACACCGCCGGCGTCCTGGACGACGCCACGATCGGCTCGCTGACGGCGGACCGGATCGCGTCGGTGATGCGGCCCAAGGCGGACGGCGCGTGGAATCTCCACGAGCTGACCCGGCACCTGGACCTCGACCACTTCGCCCTGTTCTCCTCGGCGGCGGCGGCGTTCTCCAGCCCCGGCCAGGGCAACTACGTCGCGGCGAACGCGTTCCTCGACGCGCTGGCCGCCGACCGCACCGCCTCCGGCCTCCCGGCGACCTCCCTGTGCTGGGGTCTGTGGGCCGAGGCCAGCGCGCTGACCGGCCAGCTCACCGAGGCCGAGCGGGCCCGCATCAACCGGGGCGGCATCAGCGCGCTGAGCGCCGAGGAGGGCCTCGCCCTGCTCGACACGGCGCTCACCCGCGACGAGGCCGTCCTCGTCCCGGCCAAGCTCGACCTGGCCGGACTGCGCGCCCAGTCCACCCGCAGCACCGAAGTCCCGTCCCTGTGGCGGGCGTTGGTCGGCGCGGGCACCGGCCGCCGGGCGGCGGCGTCCGACAGCACCCCGGCCGGACCGGAGGCGCTGCACCGGGAACTGGCCGCCCTGTCCGAGCAGGAGCGGGAGGTGCGGCTCGTCGACCTGGTCCGCGCCCACGCGGCGGCCGTCCTCGGACACGCCTCCGCGGGCGCCGTCGAGACCACCCGGGCCTTCACCGACCTGGGCTTCGACTCGCTGACCGCCGTCGAACTGCGCAACCGGCTGAGCGGTGCGACCGGGACCCGGCTCCCGGCCACCCTCGTCTTCGACTACCCCAACCCGGCCGAACTGGCCGCGTTCCTCGGGCAGAAGCTGGCACCGAAGCTCGGCGACAGCGCCGGCGACAGCGCCGGTGCGGGTACCCCGGACGCCGCCGAGTCGACGCTCCGCAAGGCGCTCGCGACCGTGCCGCTGGCCCGCTTCCGCGAGGCGGGGCTGATGGAGGCCCTGATGCGGCTCGCGGGCGTCCGCGAAGAGGCCCTGGCGTCCTCCGACACGGTCGAGGACATCGACGCCCTCGACGCGGAGAGCCTGATCCGCATGGCCCTGGACGGCGAGTCGGAATGAAGTCTCTGAACATCAGCGCGTGCGCGTGGAGGAAGAGGAAGCGATGACCGGAACACCTGACAAGCTCCTGGAAGCGCTGCGGGCCTCCGTCAAGGAGACGGAGCGCCTCCGGCAGCGCAACCGACAGCTTGTCGAGGCGTCGTCCGCGCCCGTGGCCATCGTCGGCATGAGCTGCCGCCTCCCGGGCGGGGTCACCACGCCCGAGGAGCTGTGGGAGCTGCTCGGCGCGGGCGGCGACGCCATCTCCGGCTTCCCCACCGACCGCGGCTGGGACACCGAGGGCGTGTACGACCCGGACCCCGACCACCAGGGCACCTCCTACGTGGTCGAGGGCGGGTTCCTCGAAGGCGCGGCCGACTTCGACGCCGGACTGTTCGGGATCAGCCCCCGCGAGGCCCTCGCGATGGACCCGCAGCAGCGCCTCCTCCTGGAGTCGTCGTGGGAGGCGCTGGAGCGCGCGGGGGTCACCCCGACCTCCCTGCGCGGCTCCACGACCGGTGTCTTCGTCGGCGTCGCTCCCACCGACTACGTCGGCCACCCCGGCCTGCGGACCGTCGAAGGCGTCGAGGGACACCTCCCGACGGGAGGCGCGGCCAGTGTGATGTCCGGCCGCATCTCCTACCTCCTCGGCCTCCAGGGGCCCGCCGTGTCCATCGACACCGCGTGCTCCTCCTCCCTGGTGGCCCTGCACATCGCCGCCCAGTCCGTGCGCTCCGGCGAGTGCTCGCTCGCCCTGGTCGGCGGTGTCACGGTGATGGCCTCGCCCTCGGGCTTCGTCGGCTTCTCCCGCCAGCGCGGCCTCGCCGAGGACGGCCGCTGCAAGGCCTTCTCGGCGGACGCCGACGGCATGGGCATGGGCGAGGGCGTCGGCATGCTGGTGCTGGAGAGCCTCTCCGACGCCCAGCGCAACGGCCACCCGGTCCTCGCCGTCATCCGAGGCTCGGCGGTCAACCAGGACGGCGCCTCCAACGGCATGACCGCCCCCAACGGCCCCTCCCAGCAGCGCGTCATCCGCGCCGCCCTCGCCAACGCGCACGTCGCCGCGACCGACGTGGACGTGGTCGAGGCCCACGGCACGGGCACCGCGCTCGGCGACCCGATCGAGGCGCAGGCGCTGCTCGCGACCTACGGCCAGGACCGGCCCGAGGACCGACCCCTCTGGCTGGGCTCGGTGAAGTCGAACATCGGCCACCCCCAGCAGGCCGCCGGTGTCGCCGGCGTCATCAAGATGGTGCTCGCCCTCCAGCACGAGGAACTCCCGCGCACCCTCCACGCCGACGAGCCGTCCCCCCACATCGACTGGACCGAGGGCCACGTACAGCTCCTCACCGAGGCCCGCCCCTGGCAGCCCGGCGAGCGGCCCCGCCGGGCGGGTGTCTCCTCCTTCGGCATCAGCGGCACCAACGCCCACGTCATCCTGGAAGAGGCGCCTGCCGCCGAGCCCTCCGGTGAGCCTGAGCCGACGACCACCCCGGTGGTGTCGGGCGCGGACGCCTGGCTCGTGTCGTCGCGCACGGCTGCCGGTCTGTCGGCGCAGGCGGACCGGCTGCGGGAGTGGGTGACCGCCCGTCCCGAGCTGCGACCCGCCGACGTGGCCTGGTCGTTGGCGACCTCGCGTTCGGTGTTCGAGCACCGGGCCGTGGTGCTGGGCGCAGAGGGGTTGGGGGCTCTGGCCGAGGGCACGGCCAGTGGCGATGTGGTGTCGGGGGTGGCGAGATCCGGAGCGCGTCCGGTGTTCGTGTTCCCGGGCCAGGGGTCGCAGTGGCTCGGCATGGGGCGTGAACTGGCCCAGGTCAGCCCGGTGTTCGCGGCGCGGCTTGCGGAGTGCGCGGAGGCGCTGAAGCCGTACGTCGAGTGGTCGCTCACGGACGTCCTGGCGGAAGGCCCGCTGGAAGCCGCCGACATGGTTCAGCCGGTGCTGTGGGCTGTGATGGTGTCGCTGGCTGCGGTGTGGGAGGCGGCCGGTGTCGCTCCCGATGCCGTGGTCGGTCACTCTCAGGGTGAGATCGCGGCGGCCACGGTCGCCGGGATGCTGTCCTTGGAGGACGGCGCTCGTGTGGTGGCCCTGCGGTCCCGGTCGCTGAAGGTGCTTGCGGGTGCGGGTGGCATGCTGTCCGTCGCCGCTTCCGCCGAGGTGGTGAAGGGTCGGCTGGACGACCGTGTCGCGCTGGCGGCGGTCAACGGCCCGGCGGCGGTGGTGATTTCGGGTGAGCCGCAGGCTCTTGAAGAGTTGAAGGCGCAGTTCGAGGCCGAGGGCATCCGGGCTCGCATGGTGGCGGTGGATTACGCCTCGCACGGCCCGCAGGTGGACCGCCTTGAGGCGGAGATCCGCGAGGTCCTGGCCGGGATCTCCCCGCGCAAGGGCCGGGTCCCGATGGTGTCGTCGATGTCGGGCGAGACCCTGACCGGCGAAGAGTTGGACGCGGGTTACTGGTACGACAGCCTCCGCAACACCGTCCACTTCGACCCCGCCGTCCGCACCCTCTCCCAGCAGGGCCACCAACTCTTCATCGAAGTCTCCCCCCACCCCGTCCTCACCGGCGCCATCACCGACACGCTGGAAGAGGTCGCCGAGGTCGGTGTCGTGCCCGCGGCGGTGTGTGGCACCCTGCGCCGGGACGACGACAGCGCGACCCGCATCGTGACCTCGCTCGCCGAGGCATGGACCCAGGGCGCCCCCGTCGACTGGACGAAGGTCCTCCCCGCAGCCGAACGCACAGAACTCCCCACGTACGCCTTCCAGCACGAGCGCTACTGGCCGAAGACGGTGACGGCCACGGGCGGCGACGCGTCCTCCCTGGGCCTGGGTTCCCTGGCCCACCCCCTGCTCAGCGCGGTGGTGGAGCTGGCCGACGGCGCGGGCGTCGTCTGCACCGGACTCCTCTCGGTCCGCACGCACCCCTGGCTGACCGATCACCGCGTCGGCGGCGTGACCCTCCTGCCCGGCACCGGTTTCGTGGAACTCGCCGTCCAGGCAGGCGACTTGGTGGGCTCCGGCGTACTGGAGGAACTCACCCTCCAGGCACCGCTGATCGTGCCGGACGGCGGCGCGGGTGTTCAGGTGCAGGTGGCCGTGGGCACCGAGGAGACCGGCGGACGCCGGTCGGTGGAGGTGTACTCGCGGACCGACGGCGCCGGCGAGACGTGGATCCGCCACGCGTCCGGCGTCCTCGCGCCGGCCGGTCGGACCGTGGACACCGATGAGGAGTTCGCCGTCTGGCCCCCGCACGGGGCGAGCACCGTGGACGTCGGCGGCATGTACGAGGCGCTGGCGGCGGCGTCGTACGAGTACGGCCCGGTGTTCCAGGGCCTGAAGGCGGTCTGGCGGCGCGACGGCGAGGTCTTCGCCGAGGTCGAGCTGGCCCAGGACGAGGCTTCGCAGGCCACCGCGTTCGGCCTGCACCCGGCGCTGCTCGACGCGGTGCTCCAGGCGGGCGCGCTGGCCGAGGCGCCCGGGGGTGCCACGCCGGACGACGCCGGTGAGGTGCGGCTGCCGTTCGCGTGGACCGGCGTCGAGCTGTACGCGACCGGCGCGTCCACCCTGCGGGCGCGGATCCGCCGGGACGGGCAGGGCAGCCTGTCGTTCACGGCCGTGGACGTCGCCGGTGCCCCGGTCGTCTCGGTGGCCTCGCTGATCACCCGCGCGGTGACGGCCGAGCAGCTGAAGGCGCCCGAAACCGGCCTCGCGGACGCGCTGTTCGCGATGGACTGGGTGCCGGTCCCCGAGTCGGCCGCCCCGGCGGGGGAGTGGGCGCTGCTCGGCGAGGACCGCTTCGGCCTGACCGAGGCGCTGGCCGGTGTCGGCGTTCAGGTCCGGCCCCTCACCGACCTGACGGAGTCCGCCCCCGACGTGGTGCTGACCTGCGTCGGCACCGGCCGACTGACCGGCACCGACGCGGCGCGGGAGGCACAGGACGCCACCGCCGAGGCCCTGGCGCTGGTGCAGAACTGGCTCACCGAGGAGCGCTTCGAGGACGCCCGCCTCGTCGTCGTCACCCGGGGCGGCGTCGCCGCGTCCGCAGGCGAGGGCGTCACCGACCTCGCGGCAGCCGCCGCCCGTGGCCTGCTGCGTTCCGCGCAGTCGGAGAACCCGGGCCGGATCGTCCTGGCCGACCTCCCGGCCGACGACGACCGCTCCGCCGCCCTCCTGCCGTCCGTCCTGGACTGCGGCGAACCCGAACTGGCCCTGCGCGACGCGGTCGCCTACGGCCGCCGCCTGACCCGCCCGTCCGGCGACCTGGTGGCACCCGAGGGCCCGTGGCGGCTCACGCCGGACGAGACCGGCTCGCTGGAGGGGCTGAGCCTGGCGCCCGCACCGGACGCGGACGGCCCGCTGCCGGACGGCTGGGTGCGGATCGCGGTCCGCGCGGCCGGCCTGAACTTCAAGGACGTCCTGATCAGCCTGGGCATGTACCCGGGCGGCGGCGTCCTCGGCACCGAGGTCGCCGGTGTCGTGACCGAGACCGGGTCCGGCGTCACCGGCCTGACGGTCGGCGACCGGGTCATGGGCGTCGCGGCCGGCGGCTTCGGCCCGCTGGCCGTCACCGACGCCCGACAGGCCGTGCGCATCCCCGACGGCTGGTCCTTCACGGACGCCGCCTCCGTCCCGGTCGCCTTCATGACGGCCTGGTACGCGCTGGTCGAGCTGGCCGGTGTGCGTGCGGGGCAGCGGGTGCTGATCCACGCGGGCGCCGGTGGCGTCGGTATGGCCGCCGTGCAGATCGCGCGGCACCTGGGCGCGGAGGTGTTCGCTACGGCGAGCCCGGCGAAGTGGCCGGTGCTGGAGCGGCTGGGCCTGGACGCCGAGCACATCGCGTCGTCGCGTGACGGGGGCTTCGAGGAGGCGTTCCGCGCTGGTGTGGATGTCGTGGTCAACTCGCTGGCCGGTGAGCTGACCGACGCGTCGCTGAGGCTCCTGCCGCGTGGTGGGGCGTTCGTGGAGATGGGTGCGACCGATCTCCGTGACCCGGCCGCGGTGGCGGCCGAACACCCCGGGGTGACCTACCGGGCGTTCAACCTGGCGGAAGCCGGTCCCGAAGGCATCGGCGAGATGCTCGGCCGGATCAGCACGCTGCTGGCCGAGGGCGCCCTGTCGCTGCTCCCGGTGCGCGCGTGGGACGTGCGGCGGGCGCGCGAAGCGTTCCGGTTCATGTCCCAGGCCAAGCACACGGGCAAGCTGGTCCTGACGATCCCGAGCGCACCCCACACGGGCCCCGCGACGGCCCTCGTCACCGGCGGCACCGGCACCCTGGGCGCCCTGGTGGCCCGCCACCTGGTGGACACGGGCCGCACCAACTCGCTGCTGCTCACCAGCCGTTCCGGCGCCGACGCCCCGGGTGTGGCCCAACTCGCCGCGCACCTCGCCGAGTCGGGCGCGTCGGTGCACGTGGCCGCCTGCGACGCG
>NZ_JBTYMC010000300.1:0-8003 GCF_054880855.1 Streptomyces sp. S6
GCCGCGCTCGACCCGGGCCGACCGGACGACCTCGCCCTCGGCCAGGCACTCGCCCGGCTGTACGGCGCCGGCATCACCGTCGACTGGACCGCGTGGTTCCCCGCCGAACCCTTCACAACACCCACACCGAAGCCGCCGTCGGCCGAGCCCGCACCGGCACCGGCCGGCCTCCCCCCGCCGCACACACTCCTCACCCCCGTCCCGGCAACCGTCGGCTCCCCGAAGGGGACGGTGACTCCTCCGGCTCCGATGCCGTGATGTCGGCCGTGGTCTCCACCGCCTTGCCGTCCACCGCCCAGACCGTGCCGTCGTCCGCGTACAGGCGGGCCGTGACGTGGTGGGTGCCGTGGGGGAGGTAGTCGGCGCCGATGCGGTACTGAGGGGTGCGCAGCTCGGCGAGGGCCTTCTCGTCGACGTAGAGGCGTGCGGTCCCCCGGCTCTCCACGGCGCGCGCGGCACTCCCCTCGGAGGAGAGGGTGAAGTTGCGCAGGGTGAGCCGCACCTCCCAGCTCCCGTCGGTCTCCGGTTCGACCTGGAGGCGCACCCGGGGCGCCTCCTTGCCGCCGATCTCCCGGTACCGGCGCCCCGCCTCGTCCGTGTGGTCCAGGAGCTTTCCGACGGGGGCGGTCGACGCCGCCCTGTTCTTCCCGTCCTCCCGTTCCGAGCCACCACCGGACCCGCAGCCCGCGAGTCCGGCCGGCAGCAGGACACAGACCGCGAGCGCGGCGAGCAATCCACGCGTCCACGACATGCGGCGAGCCTAGAACAGCGTCCCGTCGCCCGAATCCCTCTGAAGTCTGGTTCTCGACACCCCGTGATCGTCCTCCCAGAGGACTACGGGCACGCAGCTCTTGCGAGCCGTCCCGTCGAATCCTACGGTGATGCAGAGGATTCGGACGCGAGGGAGCGACGATGGGCACGGACGCACGCAAGGCCGCCGAGGAGCTGACGTACCTCACCGGTTTCGGCAACGAGCACAGCTCGGAGGCGGTGCCCGGCGCTCTCCCCGAGGGCCGCAACTCCCCGCAGCGCGCCCCGCTCGGCCTCTACGCGGAGCAGCTCAGCGGCACGGCGTTCACCGAGCCGCGTGCCCACAACCGGCGTTCGTGGCTGTACCGGGTGCGGCCGTCGGCCGCGCACCCCGCGTTCACCCGCGCCGACAACGGCGCGATCCGTACGGGCCCGTTCACCGAGACCGTCCCCGACCCCAACCGCCTGCGCTGGAACCCCCTCCCGGAGCCCGAGCCCGGCACCGACCTGATCGCCGGTCTGTGGACGGTCGGCGGCAACGGCGACGCCACGCAGCGGGCCGGCATGGCCGTGCACCTCTACCACGCGAACGCCTCGATGGACCGCGTCTTCTCCGACGCCGACGGCGAGTTGCTGATCGTGCCGGAACGCGGCGGTCTCCTGCTGCACACGGAGTTCGGTCAACTCCTTGTAGAACCGGGCCACATGGCGCTGATCCCCCGCGGCGTCCGGTTCCGCGCCACCCTCCTCGACGGGGCCGCCCGCGGTTACGTCTGCGAGAACTACGGCGCCCCCTTCCGGCTCCCCGACCTCGGCCCGATCGGCGCCAACGGCCTGGCGAATCCACGGGACTTCAGAGCACCGGTCGCCGCGTACGAGGACGTCGAGGGCCCCTTCGAAGTCGTCAACAAGTTCTGCGGCAACCTCTGGAGCGCGACGTACGACCACTCTCCGCTGGACGTCGTCGCGTGGCACGGCAACCTCGTCCCGTACGTGTACGACCTGCGCCGGTTCAACGTCATCGGGACGATCTCGTACGACCATCCCGACCCGTCGATCTTCACGGTCCTGACGTCGCCGTCGGACACCCCGGGGCTGGCCGGCGTCGACTTCGTGGTGTTCGCGCCGCGTTGGCTGGTCGGCGAGGACACGTTCCGGCCGCCGTACTTCCACCGGAACGTGATGAGCGAGTACATGGGGCTGGTGGAGGGCGCGTACGACGCGAAGAGCGCGGGGGAAGGGGGGTTCGTGCCGGGCGGGGGTTCGCTGCACAACACGATGTCCGCGCACGGGCCCGACCGGGAGACGTACGAGCGGGCGAGCAAGGCCGCGCTGAAGCCCCAACGCCTGGACGACGGGCTGGCGTTCATGTTCGAGACGCGCTGGCCGATCGTCCTCGCCCCGCACGCCGGGGAACATCTCCAGCAGGGGTACGACGAGGTCTGGCAGGGTCTGGAGCGGCATTTCCGGCCCGGTCACCGGCAGTTCAAGCCGGCGCCATGACGTCCTTCGCCCCCGATTCCCTCACCCTCAGCGGCAAACTCCCGCTCTGGTACCAGGTTTCGCAGTCCCTGCGCGCCTCGATCCTCGGCCGTTCGCTCCACGATCCTCTCCGGCTGCCCACGGAGGAGCAGTTGGCGGTCCACTACGGCGTCAGCGTCCTCACCATGCGGCAGGCCCTCAAGGAGCTGGAGACGGAGGGCCTCATCACCCGGCACCGCCGCCGGGGCACCTTCATCGAACCGAGCGCCCAACGCGGCACGCCGGTCCGCCTGTTGGGTTCGGTGGACGCGATCGTCGCCCAGCAGTCGGGCATGCGCACGGAGCTGCTCGCCCACGGCGAGGTCCCGACCCCGCCCGAACTGGCCGAGCACTTCCCGGACTTGCCCCGCCTGTCGACGTACCACCGCCTCCGCCACGACAGGGAGACCGGTGAACCCACCAACCACGCCCGCAACTGGCTTCGCCCCGAACTGGCCGCCCGCATCACCCCGGACGACCTCCTCCACCACCCCATGACCAAGATCCTCCGCGACATCGCCCCCACCGGCATCGCCCGCATCACCGACACCGTCGAGGCCCGCCTCGCCGACCCCGAGACCGCCCGCCTCCTCCAAGTCCCCCTCCTCAGCCCGATCCTCCACTACACCGGCCTCACCTACGCCCCCTCCGGCGACGTCCTCGACGTGGCCGTCATCCAGTACCGAGGCGACCGCTTCTCGTTCTCGGTGACGCTGGAGGCGCCGTGATCCCGCCGCTCGTCCGCAAGGCCGCGGCGACATGAACACCTATGTCCGCTCTACGCCCCGCGCCGACTCCGTCGTACCATGCCTCGCGTGACGCACGACGACGCTCCGCTGATCGGGGACCTCATGCCGTGGGCCGTGGTGGTGCCGCGGGTGGGACGGGGGTGGCCGGTGGCGGCGGATGAGGGGGTGTTGAAGGCTCGTTGGGGTGCGCTGATGAAGGCTGAGGGGGTGGAGCGGGAGGGGTTGTTCGAGGCGACTCGGGCGCGGACGACGCACTCGGCGGTGGCGCAGTTGCCGGGACAGCCGACGGGGACGGACCGGCTGGCGGGTGCGTCGGGGCCGTGTCCGGTGCCGGTGCGGGTGCTGGCCGCTCCGTACGACGAGCAGTGGCTCATCCCGGACCACCGGCTGATCGACGTGGCGCGGCCGGAGTTGTGGCGGGTGGCGGACGACCGGCAGGTGTTCCTGGTGGAGACGCCGGACGGGCTGCTGGCCGGCGCGCACCTGCCTCTCGTACGCGGCTCCCGGGTGCGTCCTCTGTACCGGCGGCCGGGTGGCCGGGAGCCCAATCTGGCGCCGGGGCTCGTGGAGCATCTCGCGGATCGTCTGGGGGTGGCCCCTGGTACCGAGGACGTACTCGCCTGGGTGCTGGCGACGGCTACCCCGGACCTACGGGTCCCCCTGACGGACGACCCCGAGATCTGGGCCGAGGGCATCCGCAGGGGGCGTCGTCTGCTCTGGCTCCAGCGCCGCGACGGCGATCGCCCGAAGCTGCCCGGCGGCAGCCGCCCGTACGTCCGCGCACCCCTCCCGGCCCGCCCGCAGGATGTCCACTACGACCCCGAGGAGCAGACCCTCCACCTCGACGAGGGCAGGATCTCGCCGGTCCCCCAGGCCGCCTGGGACTTCACGCACGGCGAGGTGCGGGTCCTGGAGCAGTGGGTCACGGCCCGGACGGAGCGGGGCGAGCCGGGCACGCTCGCGGCGATCGGCCCCCGGAGCTGGCCCCAGCCCTGGACCTCGGAGCTGCTGGAGCTGATCACGGTCCTGGCGCTGCTGGCCGAGGTGCGGGAGCCCCTGGTGGCCGAGCACCGGATCACGGACCTGGCCGAGGCGGGTGTCCTCCCCGTCCCCCGCGGGTATCAGCGTCCGGCCTCGGTCCTGGACCACCGGGAGGAGGGGCCGGCGGGCCAGTTCACGCTGCTCTGACGAAACCCGTAGTACTCACGTCTCCCCCGGATCATTCCTGTGGCACGAACGCGTCCAGCACCCGCCTCAGCATCTCCTCGAACACCGCCTCCAGGTCGATCGGCCCCGGATCCTCGGTGAACGCGGCGGCCATCAGCGGATAGTTCCCGCCCATCACCTGTGCCCCCAGGTAGGCCGTCCGGACGGCGTTCTCCTCCTGCGCGGACCAGGGCAGCGAGTGCGTCCGCTCGGCCGTGGCCAGTTCGTTCGCCGTGTACAGCGTGACCACACCGTTGAGCATCGCGACGAGTTGCAGCTTCATGCCGTACTTCACGCCGGTCAGCGGTTCGAGGCAGGTCAGGCAGTGTTCGAGGTAGCGCAGGGCGTTGGGGCTGAAGCCGTAGATCGGTGACATCAGGCGCGGCAGCCAGGGGTGGCGGCGCATCAGCTCACGGGTCTGGTGTCCGACCCGCAGCAGGTCGGCCCGCCAGTCCGGCCCCGGCTCCCACAGTTCGTGCTCCCCGCTGACCGCGTCCACCATCAGCTCGTACAGATCCTCCTTACGGGGGACGTAGTTGTACAACGACATGGTCCCGCAGCCCAGTTCGGCGGCGACGTGCCGCATGGAGACCGCGTCGAGCCCTCGCGCGTCGGCGATCCGGACGGCCGCCGCCGCGATGTCGGCGCGCGTGTACGCGGGTTTCGGCCCTCGACCGGTCCGCTCGGGGCGGGCCCAGATCACTTCGGGTACGGGCGGACGCCCCACCATCGATCATCACCTCGCCCCCCATATTAGTTACGTACGGCGTACGTAGTGCGTTATGGTCGAGCCATGACTTCTACGTACGCTGTACTTAGTGAAGGTCTGGAGAAGCGATTCGGCGAGGTCGAAGCCGTCCGGGGGCTCGATCTCGCCGTCGCCGAGGGCACCGTCCGCGGCGTCCTGGGCCCGAACGGGGCGGGCAAGACGACGGTCGTACGACTGCTGACGACCCTGCTGCGCCCCGACGCGGGCTCGGCGCGCGTCGCGGGGCACGACCTCGTGCGGGAGGCCGCCGCCGTGCGCCGGGCCATCGGGGTGACCGGGCAGAACACCTCGGTGGACGGCGATCTCACCGGCCGGCAGAACCTGCGGCTGTTCGCCCGGCTGCACCGCGCTCCCGCCCCGGCCGAGCGCGCCGCCGAACTGCTGGAGCGGTTCGGCCTCGCCGGGGCGGCCGACCGCCCGGCGTCCACCTACTCGGGCGGCATGCTGCGCCGCCTCGACCTCGCGGCGAGCCTGGTCCGGCGCCCCGCGGTGCTCTTCCTCGACGAGCCGACGACCGGCCTGGACCCGGCGAGCAGGAACGAGATCTGGGACGTCGTACGGGAGTTGAAGCGGGACGGTACGACCGTGCTGCTCACCACCCAGTATCTGGAGGAGGCCGACCAACTGGCCGACGACATCACGCTGGTGGACCGGGGCCGGGTCGCGCGGACCGGGACGCCGGCCGAACTCAAGGCGCTGGTGGGCACGTACGCGGAGGCCGTCGTCGGCGATCCGGACGCGCTGTCGAGGGCCGCCGGAGTGCTCGACCAACTCACCGGCGGCGCACCGGTGTTCGACCACGAGCGCGGCGCGATCGGCGCGGTCTCCCACCGCCCCGGCCTCACCCTTCCCACACTGGTGCGCGAACTCGACGCGGCGGGCGTGCCGTTGACCGACGCGAGCCTGCGTCCGCCGACCCTCGACGAGGTGTTCCTGCGCCTCACCGAACCCGGCGACCACCTCACCGACCACCTCAAGGAGCCTGTGACATGAGCGCGTTGGCCTACGACGGGACGGCGATGCTGGGCCGTCAGCTGCTGCGGGTGCGCAACAGTCCGGCGCTGGCGATCCTGACCCAGACCATGCCGATCACGATGCTGCTGTTCTTCGGCTACGTCTTCGGCAGTGCGCTCGCGATGCCGGGCGAGCAGTACCGGTCGGTCCTGGTCGGCGGACTGCTGGTGGCGACCGCCGCGAACGGGCTCATGACGGGGATGTTCCAGTCGGCGCAGGACGTCCACCGGGGTGTGACGGACCGGCTGCGGACCCTCCCGGTGAGCCGGGCGGCGGTGCCGCTCGGGCAGTCGGTGGCCGACCTGGTCGTCACCGCCGTCGGGACCGTGCCGTTCCTGCTGGTGGCGCTCGCGACGGGCTGGCGGGTCGAGGGCTCGGCGCCCGCCGCCGTCGGCGCCTTCGCACTGCTCCTGCTGTTCCGGTTCGCCTGCACCTGGGCCGGCGTCTACCTGGGACTGCTGTCGCGCAGCGAGGAGGCGGCGGGCCAACTGGGCAGCGCCACCTTCATGCTGCCGCTGCTGTCCAACGCGTACATCCCGGTCGACAACCTGCCGGGCCGACTGCGGACGGTCGCGGAGTGGAACCCGATCAGCGCGGTGACGACGGCGCTGCGGGACCTGCTGGGCAACGCGCCGGTACCGCGGGGCGCGGCCTGGCCCGTGGCGCATCCGATCGCCGGTTCGCTGCTGTGGTGCGCCGTGCTGATCGGGGTGTTCGCGCCGGCGGCGATACGGCGGTACGGGCGCGTCACTCGGTGAAGTGTCCGGGGCGGACGGGAGCCGAAGGGGTGGGGCGGGCGCCGGGTGGTCGGGGTACTACGGGGACGCCCTAGGGGTGGCCGGGGTCGGGGAGTGCTCCGGCTTCGGGTGAGCGGACCCTCGTCGCTGTCGGGCGGTGAGGGGTGAGGCGCCCGCGCTCGGGGTGCACCGGGCCCCGCCGCAGGCCGTGGGGATGGCGGACGGCGGGGAACACGGCCGGGCGGTGGCCGCCCGAGCGCGGGTCTTTCAAGGTCGTGAACGGCTCAGCTCAGCCGCGATCGGTCCGGTGCCGTGGGCGGCTCAGTGCCTGCGGCTGCCGAAAAGGGTGCGGCGCAGCCTGCGGAGCGGGGCGAAGAGCGAGACACGGCTCACCCGCCGGCCCTGGTCGCTGGGCTGGTGCCGGGTGTCGCGCGCGGTCAGCTCCAGCATGAGCGAGGTCGCCTCGACCGTCTCCCGTTGCGGTATGGCGGGGCCCGCCAGCACCGAGAGATGGCGGTCGAGGCGCGAACTGGTCGCGCTGCTACCGCATGTGATCGCAGGGACCCTCGCCCTGCTTCGCATCGTTATCTGTTCCATCGTCACTCCCCACCCGTACGAGTCCACCCGACCCCGGGCAGGGTAACCCTATCTCCCCCGGGGGTCACGCGTGTATCGCGTTCACAGGATTGACCTTCCCCGCAAGGGGGTTGACGACTCCCCCTCGATTACTCTCCGAATCCAACAGATTTCAGGGCGAGTTGGACAACTGGCTGCGAAGTGGGCTGAGGTGACCCGCCGGCGGGCTCGACCGTCACTGCGAGTGACGTCGCGTCGGCGTCGAGACCGGTCGCCACCAAGGGCGTGTCGCCGGTGAAGAGTCCGAGTGAACGAGGCTGCACATCGGGCCGCATGAGCCAGAGTTGGTGCACCTGGCCGCCGGCCAGTCCGCCGTATCCGCGCAGCGTGACGATCGCGTCACCCTCCTTCGCCGAGGCGATCACACCGATGCTGCGACCCTGCGCGTCCCGCCCGTTCCCGGCGCGGGCGTCCGGTGCGGAGAGCACCTGCGCGATGTCCCGGGCGCGCGCCTCGGCGGCGTCCAACTGGTCCTGCGTACGGCTGGTTTGGACCGCGAAGAGACCGGCGACGACGAGGGCCGCGGCGGCGGTGATCGTCGCGAACGGGACGAAGAGCGGACGGCGCGCACGCGGAGCGCGTGCGGCACGGGAGCGTGCGGGCGGCGGCTGTGCGCCCCAG
>NZ_JBTYMC010000301.1:0-7948 GCF_054880855.1 Streptomyces sp. S6
GACGGCAAGGAGATCGAGGAGCTGTCGATGGTCGTCGACGAGGAGCTCAAGATGATGTGCACGGTCGGCGACATGGGCGGGGTGGTGATCGGGCCCCGGCTGAAGGAGATGTGAGGCGGGGTCCTTCGCTGGGCGCGGCTGCCGGTCAGCGGCTGCCGTAGCCCCCGTAGCCGTACGGGTAGCCGCCCCAGCCGTAGCCGCCGGGGTATCCGGCCGGGTAGCCGCCGTTGCCCGGTCCCCCGTCGCCGCCGCCCCAGTCGCAGGCGTACGGGTTGTAGGGCGAGCACCCCGGGGACGACGGCTTCGGGCTCGGCTTCGGGGACGGCTCGGGCTTCGGGTCCGCCTTCTTCGACGGCGCCGGGGCGGGGGCCGGCTTCGGATCGGCCTTCTTGGGGGTCACCGGTGCCTTGGCGGGGTTCTGGGCGGTGTCCCAGTTGACGATCTGCATCTGGAGTTCCGGCTTGGACGTGTCGATCACCCAGCGCTGGGCGGCGCTGTCCGCGCGGTTCTTCGCGACGAGCGCCCCGGAGCCGTCGGTCGCGGCGGGCGCGAGCGCGAGGTCCTGGCTCCAGCGGGGGACGAGCGTGCCCTGGAGGGTGAAGTCGTAGCGGACGCTGCTCGCCTCGGTCCTCGCGTCCGTGCAGGGCGTGAGGACGACGGAGTAGCCGAGGTGCGAGTCGAGGCACAGCTCGGGCGCGAGGCCGTTGCGCAGGAGGCCGTTCGTCTCGTACGACCACTGCTGGGAGGCGACCGACGAGCAGGTCCCGAGGACGGCCTCGGCGCCCGCGACGGCCTTGCCGCCCTTGACGCCGACGCACTGGCCGGAGAACACGTTGTGCAGCCGGCCGCGCAGGGTGCCCTGGACGGCGTTGCCCGCGTCGATCCAGGAGGGGCCGTCGGTGGCGGTGTTCCTGCCGGGGCGCGGGGTGTCGGTGCGTTCACCGGCCCGGCTGCCGCCGTCGCCGTCGGAGCCCGTCGCGGACCACACGGCGAGCGGGAGCACCACGAGGCCGCTGACGGTGAGGACGGCGGCGGCGAGGTTGCGGCGGCGAGTGCGGCGGGCGGCCTTGCGGGCGGCGCGCACGGAGCCGGTCCCAGCGACGACGAGTTCGGTGCCCGGCGCCGGGTGGACCTCCTCGGGCAGGGCCTGCCGCAGGGCGGACGGCTCCTCGGGGGCGCCCGCGCGGACGTCCTGGTAGGCGTGCGCGGCCCAGCCGAGGACGCCTTCGGCGAGGGCGGTGCCGAGGACGGGGCCTTCGGTGAAGCAGCCGAGCTGGTCGGCGGTGTAGGCGCAGTGCCGGCAGCGGTCGAGGTGGCCGCGCAGGTCGGCGTCCAGTTCGTCGCCCCGGCGGGTGGCGACGTCCAGGAGGCGGTCGTAGCGGTGGCACTCCTCCTCGACGGCGAGTTCGCGGTGCGACTGGAGGAGTTCCTCGCGCAGCCGCTCGCGGGAGCGGAACAGTTCGATGCGGGCGGTCTCGGTGTCGAGGCCGAGCAGGGAGGCGGGGGCGTCGAGGGGTTCGGACTCGACCTCGACGTGCCACAGGAGACAGCGGGAGGTCGCGGAGAGCCGCTGGAAGGAGCGCGACAGGAGGCGCCGGCCCAGAGGCGGCAGGAGCCGGGCGGCGAGGAGGCCGGCGTCCTCGACGCGCAGGGCGGGGTGGAGGAGTTCGCGGCGGCTGTCGGTGGACCACTCGCCGGCCAGGCGGCGGACGGTGACCAGCAGGTGGGGGCGCCAGGCGGCGGTGGGGCCGTCGTGCCGCTGGGACTCGCCGAAGAGGCGGGTGAAGGCCGCGGTGGTGAGCATGCCCGCCGCGCGTTCGCCGTCGGTGCACAGGCGCGCGTAGAGGTAGGCGGCTTCCCAGTGCCGGTCGAGGAGTTCACCGACGGGATAGGGCGCGGGCTCCGCGCCTTCCCAGCTTTTCAGTTCCGCGCTCAGCATTTCGTCCGTCGCGTAGGAACGCCGCGCCGAAGTCGGGGAATTCGACTGACCAGCTTCTGTCACAGTTGGATTCCTCCCCGGGGAGTTACACGGAACCGGCCGTCCCGAACGTCCGCCTGAGCAGCTCTTGTGACGGGAGGGGCGTGCACACCCTCGCACAGGCCGTGGAGATCGAACAAGGGATCTCCCGGATCGTAGGCGATTCGTGTTCCGCGCCGTGAACTGCGGTTCTGTCGAAGAAAGTTCGACGAGTCACACATCCCGTGCACACCGCGCGAATCGGTCGCTTTCCCTTTAAGGGTGCGGCACTTCGTTTTTTGTTTTCCGTCCGTGCCGCCTGATTCGGCATATTCACCGCGCACATCGCCGACTTCGGCCGCCGGCATTCGTCCTTCGGCGTGACCGGGGACGGCCGGTCGCCGGGCATCAGCGCGGCAGGCCGCCGTCACCGTCGTCCACGACCGTGGTCACCGTGACACCGGGGAAGCGTTTCTCGAACGCCGCCTTCGTGTCGTCCCCGTCCACGCGGACGACGAACCGGCCCTCCTCCGCCTTCGCGGCGGAGTGGAGCTGGTCGTGGCTCGGGCGTTCCTCGGGCCGGGGTCCGGCGTCGGAGCGGCCGGCGGTGCCGAGGGCGAGGCCGACGGCGGCGATGGTCGTGGCGAGGACGGCGGCGATCAGTGCGGTGCGGGGGCTGTTGGGGGTCGGGGTCTTCGAGGGCCTCGGCAGTGGGTTGAAGAGCATGGGGAGGACTCCAGGTGAGAGGACGGGGTGGGGGTGCCGGTCAGCGGATCAGTTCGGCCGGCTTCGTCCCGGGTAGCTGCCGAAGAACAGCAGCCCGGCCACACCGCCCGTCTCACCGGGCCAGGTCCACACCCCGCCGAGCTCCCGGTCGGCCAGGAGGCTCTGGACGACGTACAGGACCTGCGGCAGCACCAGGGCGCTCGCCCCCGCGACGACCGCCAGGGACCTCGCGTGCAGCCGGTACAGCGGCAGGACGAGGAGGAAGTACAGGCCGTAGATGGCGAGGATGACCTGCACCGGGGTGCCGCTCGCCGTCAGGAGTGTGCCGAGCGCCAGCAGGACCACGGCCCGGATCACCACCTTGGCGACCGCCTGCCGTGCGTACATGCCGAAGACGGCGAGGCCACGCGCGAGGTCGACGCCGATCAGCCGGCCGGTGGAGGGCCCGGCGGGCCGCACGGCCTGTTCGGTGAGCGTCGTCCGGTCCGCGTTCTCGGTCATGTGTCCAGGCTGCTGTCCGGGTCCCCTCCCCCGGTATCCGGCAGTCGTCCGGTCCACCCCCGCCGGTCGGCGGGTCCCACGAGTTCCCGCAGGACCCCCCGGACGGCTGGTCCCCTCCCCCCGACCGGCGGGACTGTGCTCTCGTACCCTCTCCCGCATGGCGTTTCACGCTCTACGGTCGACTATGACGACCCGGGCGGCGGGGCGGCCGGACGACATAGCCGACGATTCAGAGCGACGAGGCGGGACGCACGTGATCCGTGTGATGGTGGTGGACGACGAGGCCCTGGTGCGGTCCGGTTTTCAGCTGATCCTCAACGCGGCCGAGGACATCGAGGTCGTCGCGACGGCGACCGGCGCCGAGGCCGTGGCCACGTTCCGCAGCGAGCGTCCCGACGTGGTGCTGCTGGACATCCGGATGCCGGACGTGGACGGCCTGACCGTCCTCGGCCAACTGCGGGCGCTGCCCCAGCCGCCGGTCGTGGCGATGCTGACGACGTTCGACGCGGACGACTACGTCGTGACCGCCCTCAAGTCCGGTGCCGCCGGTTTCCTCCTCAAGGACACCGAGCCCGACCAGCTCGCCCAGCTCGTGCGGACGCTCTACGCGGGCGGCGTCGTGATGTCCCCGAAGGCGTCGCACGCGGTGTGGCGCGGGCGGCCCGGCACGAGCGCCGACGACGAGGAGGCCGGCCGGGTCGGGCGGCTCAGCGACCGGGAGCGCGAGGTGCTCGTGCTGGTCGCGGAGGGGCTGTCCAACGCGGAGATCGGCACGCGCATCCATCTGAGCGCGGGGACCGTGAAGGACCACGTCAGCGCGATCCTGACGAAGCTGCGCGTGGGCAGCCGCGTGCAGGCGGCGCTGCTCGCCCAGCGGGCGGGGCTGCTGGAGGCGTCGGGCGGGGGGCCGGGGCGGTGAGAGGGGTCGGCCGGTCGCGGGTGCCGGAGCCCGCCGTCGACGTCCTCGTCGTGCTGGTGGCGGTGGCGGACTTCTGGTTCAGCCAGTGGGACACGGGGGTCTTCGCGAAGGCGCTCGCCCTGCTCGCCTGTGCGGGGCTGTTCCTGCGGCGCCGGTTCCCGCTCGCGGTGTTCCTGCTGACGCTGCCCGCGACGCTCGTGCAGGACATGGTGTTCGCGCCGTTCGCCGCGTTGTTCACGCTGGCCGAGCGGTCCCGTGACCGGCGGCTGCTGGCGGTCTGCGCGGTGCTGTTCGCGGTGGCGGCGGCGGTGCCGTGGCCGCTGGGGTCGTGGTCCGAGAACGGGCGGATGTCGACCGTCGTCTACTTCTTCTACACGCTCGCGACGGCCGCCGCGCCGGTGCTTCTGGGGCAGCTCGTGCAGGCCCGGCGGGATCTCGCGCGGCGGCTCGTGGAGATCGAGGAGGCCCGGGAGCACGAGCGGCTGCTGCACTCGCAGGCGGTGCTGGCGCGGGAGCGGGCGCAGTTGGCGCGGGAGATGCACGACGTCGTCTCCCATCAGGTGAGTCTCATCGCCGTGCAGGCGGGGGCGTTGCAGGTGGCCGCGCGGGAGCCGGTGTTCAAGGAGGGGGTGCGGACGATCCGGTCGCTGAGCGTCGACACGCTCGACGAGCTGCGGCACATGGTGACGCTGCTGCGGGCGTCCGGGGGGCGGGCCACCGAGCTGACCCCGCAGCCGACGCTCACCGATCTCCAGCGGCTGGTCGCCACGAGCGGGATCGAGACCGAGCTGGTCGGGGAGCTGCCCGCGCAGGTCGGGACGACGGCCCAGCGGGCGGTGTACCGGACGGTGCAGGAGGCGCTGACGAACGTCCGCAAGCATGCGCCGGGGGCGCGGGCGACGGTCCGGCTCTGGCACGACGCGTCGGGGTTCGGGGTGACGGTCACGAACACGCCGTCGACGCGGCCGGCGCTGCCGTTGCCGGGGTCGCGGCAGGGGTTGATCGGGCTCGGGGAGCGGGCGGAGCTGCTCGGCGGGACGTTCTCCTCCGGGGGGACTGCGGAGGGTGGGTTCGAGGTGCGCCTGCGGGTGCCGGTGTAGGTCAACTCCCTTGCGAATAAGCTAAGTTGGTGGCTTCCAGGCATCCTCCTGACGGGAGACCGCAGCACGTGGACACCACCGGAGCACGCACCGCCGAGAGCCTTGCCGCACGTTTCCACGACGTCGACTCCTCCGCCGTCCCGGAGGACTTCGTCGCCTATCTGCGGAAGATGGAGGAGAGCGAGAGCGGCCTCGCGGTGCGGGAGGCCACCTATCGCGCCGTGGAGTCCGCCGGGCGCAGGGGTGTGGACGTCGGGTGCGGTGCCGGACGCGCCGTCGCGGACCTCGTGCGGCTCGGGAAGGACGCCGTGGGGGTCGACGCCAGTCGGTCCATGGTCGACGCGGCCCTGGCCCGGTTCCCGCACTGTCAGGTCGTCAGGGGCAGCGCCTTCGAGCTGCCGTTCGAGGACGCCGAGCTGTCGTGGTACCGGTCGGAGCGGACCTTCCTGCACTTCCCCGAGCCCGCCGAGGCGCTGTCCGAGGCCCGCAGGGTGCTGCGGCCGGGCGGGACGATCGTGCTCGCGGACCCCGATCTCGCGTCGATGGTGGTGAGTTCGCGGCTCCCGGAGACGACCGGCGCGGTCAAGGACGCGTTCTGCTCGGCCGTCCCGAACCCCCACGCGGGCACCCACAACGCCTACCACCTCGCCGACGCCGGGTTCACCGGCATCTCCGTCGTTCCCGTCATGGCGACCCTCAGCGACCACGCGTCCGCGTTCGGCGTGGTGCTGGAGCCGGCCCTGACGGCCGCTCTCGCCCGGGGCGCCGTCGGCGAGGAGGAGGCCGCGCGCTGGAAGGACGACCTGGGCGACCTCTCCCGCCGGGGCGCCTTCACCGCGACGGCGGTCTTCTTCGTCACCACGGCCCGCCTGGCGCCGTAGGGGGCCGCTCATTCGGCCGAGCGCCGCCGGAGCTGTTCCCTGAGCACGTTCTTGCGCACCTTGCCGATCTCGGTGCGCGGCAGCCGGGGCAGGAGTTCCAGGCGGGACGGCCGGCACCATTCGCTCATGCCGAGCCCGTCGAGCCACTCGCGCAGGCCCTCCAGGGTCGGCGTCCCCTCCCCCGGTACGACGAACGCGCAGGCCAGTTCGCCGCCGTGGCCGTCCGGGTAGCCGACCAGGGCGACGTCCCGGACGGCGGGGTGGTCCAGCAGCGCCGACTCGACGTCGGCGACCGGGATCATGATGACGCCGATGCGGTCCTCGTCCCGGCCGTGCAGCCGGATGCCGCCGTGGCCGTCCGGTGCGGCGAGGTCGCCGGTGTCGTACCAGCCGTCGTCGTGCTCGGCGAGCACGGTCAGGCGGCCGTCGTCCCGGCCCCAGGTGGCCAGGCACAGGGAGGGGCCGCGGACGAAGAGGCGTCCGGGCTGTTCGTCGGTGACCGGGTGGCCGGCCCGCAGGTCGGTCTCGTGGCCCGGGGCGCAGCGCCCGACGGTACGGCCCGCGAGTTCCGGGTGTTCGGCGTGGCGGGTGAAGGCGTTGGCGCCCTCCGTCATGCCCCAGCCCACGTCCAGCGGGATCCCGAAGGTCTCGGTCACCCGCCTGAACAACGGCTGCGGGACGATCGTGCCGCCCGCGCGGATGATCCGCACCGTGGGCAGCCGCTGCGAGGTGCGTTCCATCGCGTCGGTCAGGAGGGCGAGGTGGACCGGGACGATGACGATCCAGTCGACGCGGGCGCGGGCCAGGAAGGGGATGACGGCCTCCGGGTCCCAGCGGTCCACCACGACCGCGCAGGCCCCGCGGTGCAGCGGCATGAAGAGGGCCATGGTGAGGCCGACGATGTGGGTCGCCGCGTTCGGTGAGTGGACACGGCTGTGGGGGCCGATGCCGTCGGCGTCCGCGACGGGCGCGTACCAGGCGTACGTGGTGTTGAGGGTGTGCAGGACGGCCTTCGGCTCACCGGAGGTGCCGGAGGTGAACAGGACCAGGGAGACCCGGTCCGGGTCCACGACGGACGGGTCCGGCAGGGTGTCGTGCCCGGTGCGCTCGAAGTACTCGCGGAAGTCGAGTTCCCCGCCCGGGGCCTGCTCGCCCAGCACCACGCGGTGGCGCAGCGCGGGCAGTCGCGGTGCCATCTCGGCGAGCGCCGCCGCGTGGTCGAAGTCGTCCCAGCGGTCGACGGTCACGCAGACGACGGCGTCCAGCCTGCGGAGCATCCGTTCCAGCTCGCGGGGGCGGAACGCGCACATGATCGGCGCCGCGACGGCTCCGAGCCGGGCGCAGGCCAGCAGCAGCGGTCCGACCTGCCAGACGTTCGGCAGCTGCATCGCGACGACCTGCCCGGCGCGCACGCCCAGCGCGTGCAGGGCACCGGCGAAACGGTCCACGTACTCGGCGTACCGGGTGTAGCTCAGCTCCAGGGGGTCGCGGCCGGACTCCGACACGAGGAGGGCGGGGGCGTCGGGGGTCTCGGCACGCCAGCGTGCCAGGTCGTCCAGGAGGGTGCCGGAGCGCCAGTGGTCCTCCTTGCGGTGGCGCTCCACGGTGGCGGCGGAGGGGCGCAGGGTGGTGATCGGGTTCACTGTCTTCACTTTCCTCAGGTCAGCGACCGGACGAAGCCGGCGTCGCGTGGGCCGGCCGCTGTCGGCGAGCCTGGTTCCGGTTCGGTCATTCCTCGCCCAGCCCGTGGCGCCAGCTCGGCCGCAGCGGCTTCCAGCCGAGTTCCCCGCCCGCCCGGGTGTTCGACGCGCCGGCCGCCGAGGTGAGCTGGTGGGCCGCGAACCAGCCGAGCAGCCGGTGCGCG
>NZ_JBTYMC010000302.1:0-7940 GCF_054880855.1 Streptomyces sp. S6
GGGCACCCCGGCGCAGGGTGGGCGCGCAGATCAGGGCGGCCGTGGCGAGGGCGACGGCGAGGGCGGCCGTCACCAGCAGGAGGGACGCGCCGAGGGCCTGGCCGATCGCGGGGGTGACCTCCTCGCCGGAGATCCAGGAACGGCCGGCGTCACCGCGCGGGAGTCCGGTCAGCCACTGTCCGAGGAGGTGCAGGGGGCCGTCGGCGAGGCCGAGCTGGGCGCGGATGTCGGCGAGGACCTCGGGGGTGGGGTCGCGGTCGACGGCGCGGGCCTTGAGGACGGTCAGCGCCGGGTCCGTCCGCGTGAGCCGGGGCAGGAGGCCGATGCCGCAGACCAGGCCCGCGGCGAGGGCCGTCCGCCACAGGAGCGCCGTCAGCCGTCCCACGGGTCAGCGCCGGGTGCCGGTGCCGACGAGCGTGCGCTCGTACGGGTCGAGGAGGACGCCGCGGACCTTCGCGCCGACGCCGGTGATCACCCGCTGGTGGACGAGGGGGACGACGGCGTCGGTGCCGAGGATCGCCGCCTCGGCGGCCATGGCCGCGTCCTGCCGCTTGCCGGTGTCGGCGATGCCCTGGGCCGTCTTCACGGCCCGGTCGGCCTTCTCGTCGCACAGCTGGGCGATGTTGAAGCCGCCGTCGCAGGTGTAGTCGCTCGCCAGGACGGCGACGGGGTCGCCGGTGTCGACGAGGGTGTTGCGGGCGAGGACGAACGCGTCGAACTTCCCGGCCAGCGCGTCGCTCTCCAGGCGGGAGTACTCGCGGACCTCCAGGGTGACCTTGAACCCGGCCTTCTCCAGTTGCTGCTTCAGCACCTGGGCGGCCTCGGGGAGTTCGGGGCGGTTGTCGTAGGTGGCGAGGGTGACGGCGGCGCCGTCCGGCCTGCCGGGGTTCGCCCGGCCGGTGGGGGCGGTGCGCTTGCCCGCGGCCCAGGTGACGGCGGGGCCGTAGATGCCGGCGCCCGCGTCGGCGTGGCCCTCGTAGACGCCCTTGGCGAGGGTGCCGGTGTCGACGGCTGCTCGGGCCGCTGCCCGCAGCGCCGGGTTCTTGAAGGCGCCGGCCTTCGTGTTGAGGAGGAGGCTGGTGGTGCGGGTGGTCGCCGTCTCCTTGCGGGTGGCGGCGTCCAGGGTCGCGGCCTGGGCGACGGGTATCGCCTCGGCGATGTCGGCCTCGCCGGTGCGCAGGGCGTTGGCGCGGGCGGTGCCGTCGGCGATGAAGCGGGCGTCGACACCGGCGGCCTGGGCGCGTCCGCCCCAGTAGTCGTCGTACCGGTTCAGCGTCGCGGACGTCGTGCCGGTGAGCTTCGTGATCTCGAAGGGGCCGGTCGCGGTGCCGACGGGGTTCGCGGCGCCCTTCGCGTCGTACGCCTTCGGGGCGAGGATCGCGAGGCTCGGGCTGGTCAGGCGCAGCGGGAGGACGGGGTCGGGGTCCGTCGTCGTGATCCGTACGCCGGTGGCGCCGTCGGCCTTCGCGGTGAGCGTGACTCCGGCGAGGGCGGCGGGGGCGGGCTTCGCCTCGGTCGCGTGGCCGAGGGAGGCGGAGACGGCGGCGGGGGTGACGGGGCTGCCGTCCTGGAACGCGGCGTCGCGCAGGGTGAAC
This sequence comes from Streptomyces sp. S6, assembly GCF_054880855.1. NCBI lineage: Bacteria > Bacillati > Actinomycetota > Actinomycetes > Kitasatosporales > Streptomycetaceae > Streptomyces > Streptomyces sp. S6. The sequence continues at coordinate 1,596 of NZ_JBTYMC010000302.1, forward strand.
ACCCAGGTGCGGTCGTCCAGCCGCTGCCAGGACCGGGCCAGTGCCGGGGCGGGGGCGCCGTTCGCGTCGAGGGAGGTGAGGCCCTCGGTGACGCCGAGGCGGCTGAGGAGCGTGGCGTCGGCGCCGTACGGGGAGAGCCGCTCGGCGGGCGGGAAGGCGAGGGCGACGCGCAGACGGGGGCCGTCGGTGGTGCCGGGGGCGGCGCCGTCGCTCCCGCCGGAGGCGAAGCAGCCCGCGAGGAGGGGGAGGGCGGACAGGGCGGCGAGGAGCCGGGGGCTGTGGGGGATGCGCATGGTCTACCGGTCTGTGAGGAGTGCGGACGGGGAGCTGGTCGCGGTGTGTCCGGCGGGGACCCGGCCGGCGCGGACGGCGTCGAAGGGCACCTCGAAGTGCACGATCCCCTGCCCGGGGGCACGGTCGTCCCGCTCGTCGAGCACCACCTCGCCGAGCGACCGCCAGAAGCCCTCGGCGCCGTCCACCGACGGGTCGGTGTGCAGGTACACGGAGCGGTAGCCGCCGTCGGCCGCCGCGAAGTCGAGCAGTTCGCCGACCAGACGCCGCGCCAGCCCCCTGCGACGGTGCTCGCGCCGGGTGTAGATCCGCCTGAGCTGCGCGGTCGTCCCGGACGGGTAGCGCTCGGCGAGGTGCGCGGGGTTCGGCGGGTGCAGCGGGCCGCGTGAATCGACCGCCCCGGTCGCCACGACCGTGCCCGCGTCGTCCACCGCGACCAGCAGCGTGTGCCGCGCGGGTGTGAGGTACGCCCCGGCCAGGTCGATGATGTCGCCGTGCCATCGGGGCACGTATCCCGTGCCGAAGTCCCGGTACACCGTGTCGAGCATGACGGCCCGCGCCTCGTCGAGGTCCTCCGGACCCGCCACCCTTATGCAGTATTCACGCACTTGCACATCATACGCAGTTAGCACGTAAGTGCGATCAAGAGGATACCCGCGACCGCTCCGGCCCCTCGATTTGACAGCCCTCATCCGCTCTCCTAAAACGTAGTCACATGAAATCCGTTTTCAAAAAGTCGAGCCCTTCGGCGTGCCCGCCGGCGCCCCTCCCGGCGCATCCCGGAGCCGGAGGCGACCCACGATGCGCGTAGCGTTCGTCGGAAAGGGCGGCAGCGGGAAGACGACCCTGTCGGCCCTCTTCGCCCGCCACCTGGCCCGGTCCGGCGCCCCCGTCCTCGCCGTGGACGGCGACATCAACCAGCACCTCGCCGAGGCCCTCGACCCTGGCGCCACCGCCTTCACCGCACCCCCGCTCGCCGGCCGGCTCGGCGAGATCAAGGACCTCCTGCGCGGCACCAATCCCCTGATCCCGTCCCGCGACGCGATGGTCAAGACCACCCCGCCCGGCCGGGGCTCCCGCCTCCTGACCCTCCTCGGCGACGACGAACTCCACTCCCACCACGTCCGGCCCGCCGGCGGCGTCCCGCTGATGGTGACCGGGGCCTTCGACGAGAACGACCTCGGCGTCGCCTGCTACCACTCCAAGCTCGGCGCGGTGGAGCTGTACCTCGGCCACCTTCTGGACGGCCCCGGCGAGTACGTCGTCGTCGACATGACCGCCGGCGCCGACGCCTTCGCCTCCGGCCTCTTCACCCGCTTCGACATGACCTTTCTCGTCGCCGAACCCACCCGGCGCGGCGTCTCCGTCTACCGCCAGTACCGCGACCACGCCCGGGAGTTCGGCATCCCCCTGGCCGTCGTCGGCAACAAGGTCACCGGCGAGGACGACCTCCTCTTCCTCAAGGAGGCGACCGGCGACCACCTCCTCACCCATCTCACCCACTCCTCCTGGGTCCGCTCCACCGAACGCGGCACCCCCGCAGGCGACCTGGAGGACACCAACCGCCACGCCCTGGACGTCCTGCGCGCCGCCGTCGACGCCCGCCCCAAGGACTGGCCCACGCTCCACCGGCACGCCGTCGACTTCCACCTCCGCAACGCCCGGGCCTGGGCGGACACCGCGACCGGCCAGAACCTCGCGGCCCAGGTGGACCCGGAGTACGTACCGGGCCCGCCGCCGGCCCACTGACCGAGGTCACCCTTCACCACGAACCGTCTCCCCTTTCCCACCCTTCCGCCTCGTCCGCCCTGTCCGTGTTTCCGCCTCGCCGCGCTCACACCCCCGTCGCGTCGAGCAGCCGCACCAGCTCCGCGCGCCCGTACCCGAGGGACTCGGCGCGGTAGCGGGCCATCAGCATCAGGTGGGCCACGATCTGCGCCCCGAACCCGTCCTTCCCGTCGTCCTTCCAGTCCTTCGGCTCGGCACCAAGGCTGTTCATCACGAGCCCGTGCTCACGCCGGATCTCCCCGAGGGTGTCCGCGATCGCGTCGAGCATCGTCCGGCCCGGGCGGTCACAGTTCAGGGCGAAGCAGCCCCAGTTCAGCGGGGTGCAGCCCTGGGGCGGGTCCACCCGCAGGCTCTCGTACCGCTCGTCGCCGAAGGAACCACACTCGAACTCCTCGTGGACCAGCACGAAGCGGTGCAGGCCGGGGATCGGTGGCGGGAGCGGCGGGTTGTAGGGCCACCCCGCGTCCTCGTACAGCAGGCGCCGCACCTCCTCGTCGTCCGTACTGGTCACCGAGAAGGCCGTGGCGTCGTTGCGCCCCGTGTAGGTGCCGTCCAGGTTGTCGTGGAACTGAAGTCCCATCGCTTCTCCTCCGTGTGGTCCGGGTGCCGGGAAAATCTCCCGACACCCGGCCAACGGACCGCTCTTCGCACATGTGCCCAGAAATCGAAATGTCACTCGATAGAGGGACATCGCATTCCAGGTTGACCCCGTCGAGCGGTGGAACTCCCTACTTGCCGGCCACCAGCGCGGCGGGCGCCGGTGCGTAGCCGGTGGGCCTGGCCGTGAACGCGCCACGGTCCTGCGTACGGCCGCGCAACCGGGTCGCGTAGCCGAAGAGTTCGGCGAGCGGGACGGTCGCGGAGCCGGAACGCGGCCACGTGATTTTCCGCCCCGGCCGACCGGCCCCGACCGGCACTCCCGGCCCAACTCGCCTCCGGCGCCCGCTACTCGGTGTAGAAGTGCCGCCGTACCCGGCGCAGCCACGCCTCGGCGGCTCGCTCGTCCGGCTCGTCCGGCAGCACCGTGCGGGTCGTCGCGAACGCCTCCTCGAAGTGACGCAGCAGCGGTACGGCGACCTCGGGATCGGCGGCGGCCTCCCGGCCGAACCGGTGATAGCTCTCCGGGTCCTCGACGCGGATCGTCAGCCGGCCGGTGCTGTACAGCTCGAAGCCCTGCCGGCAGAGCCGTTTGAGGTGGCGGGCGTGCTTGGCGGTCCGCTTGCGGGAGTCCGCCGAGAACGATCCGTCGCCGCGGTTCTGGAGTCTCCTGAACTGCTGGGTGGCGTAGCCGAGATAGGCGTCCCTGACCCGTCCGGCGCCGAGCAACGAGTCCCGGATTCCGATGAGTTCGTCGCCGAGGGCGGTGCGGGTCTCGTACAACTCGTCGGGGAGCCAGACGAGTTCCATGACCGTCGGGTTTCCGGAGAGCGCGAGGCGGCACCATTTCGCGGCCTCGTGCAGGGTGCGGTCCGGGGCCGTGGTGACGTGGGACTCCGCAGGCCGGTGCAGGCCGTGCAGGTCGGCGGTGGGGGCCGCGAACATGCCGAGGCGGTCGATGTCGGAGCCCTCATGGGCGAGTCCGTAGGCCGTCGAGCCGACGATGCCGGACAGCAGGATGTTCTGGACGGTCATGCCGCGCCCCCGTGGTGGTTCACTCGGCCCGGCGTCGCCGTCTCTGACTCCGGGGAGGGCCATGATGCCGCCTCGGGTGCCCCGGCCACCTCAGGGTTTTCGGCGGTCCTGACGTTCGGGGTATGTCGACCCTGAATAGTGTGTGACATATTACTGCGGTGGCCAAGCAGTCCAGCTGTGATGTCGTGGTCGTGGGCGCCGGAATGGTCGGCGCCGCCTGTGCACTGTATGCCGCCCGTGCCGGACTGGACGTCGCCGTGGTGGACCGCGGCCCGGTGGCCGGCGGCACGACCGGCGCGGGCGAGGGAAACCTCCTCGTCTCCGACAAGGAGCCCGGTCCCGAGCTCGAACTGGCCTTGCTCTCCGGCCTGTTGTGGACCGAACTGGCACAAGAACTGGGCCCCGCCTTCGAGTACGAACCGAAGGGCGGCCTCGTCGTCGCGTCGACGCCCGAGAGTCTCGACTCCCTCACGGACCTGGCCCGCGCCCAGCAGGCTGCCGGGGTGACGGCAGAGACGGTCACCGCCGACGAACTCCCCTCGCTGGAACCGTACTTGGCACCCGGTCTGGCGGGCGGTGTGCTGTACCCGCAGGACGCCCAGGTGATGCCCGCACTCGCCGCCGCCCACTTGCTGCGGGCGTCGGGCGCACGGGTCGAGACCGGGTGGACCGTGACCGAGGTGCTCCGCGCGGCCGACGGCGCCGTGCGGGGCGTACGCACCGACCGAGGCGATCTCCACGCACCGGCCGTCGTGAACGCGGCCGGCACCTGGGGCGGTGAGGTCGCCGCGCTGGCCGGGGTCCACCTGCCGGTGCTGCCCCGGCGCGGGTTCGTCCTGGTCACCGAGCCGTTGCCGCGCCGGGTCCGGCGCAAGGTGTATGCCGCCGACTACGTGTCGGACGTGGCCAGCGACTCGGCGGCGCTCCAGACCTCGCCGGTCGTCGAGGGCACCGCCGCCGGTCCGGTCCTGATCGGGGCGAGCCGGGAACGCGTCGGCTTCGACCGCTCCTTCTCCCTGCCCGTCGTGCGCGCCCTTGCCGCCGGAGCCATCGGCCTGTTCCCGTTCCTCACCCAAGTCCGGGTGATGCGCACCTACTTGGGGTTCCGCCCCTACCTCCCCGACCATCTGCCCGCCATCGGCCACGACCCGCGAACGCCCGGCCTCTATCACGCCTGCGGACACGAAGGCGCGGGCATCGGCCTGGCGACCGGCACCGGCCACCTCATCGCCCAACTCCTCGGCGACAAACAGCCCGACGTCGATCTGACCCCGTTCCGCCCGGACCGTTTCACAGAGGAGGCCGCCGCGTGAACCCCCTCGATCTGGTCCGGGCCCGCCCCGGCACCGCCTTCGCCCTCACCTTCGACGGCCGCCCGATCGAGGCGCTGCCCGGCCAGACGGTGGCGGCGGCACTCTGGGCAGCGGGTGACATGTCATGGCGCACCACCCGGGGCAGTGGTATGTCACGTGGCGTGTTCTGCGGGATCGGGGTCTGCCACGACTGCCTCGTCACCGTCGACGGCCGCCCCAACCTGCGGGCCTGCCTGATCCCGGCCGAGCCCGGCGCGGACGTCCGCACCCAGGAAGGAACCGGTCACCACGATGACTGAACCGCCCCGCCTCGCGGTGATCGGCGCCGGCCCGGCCGGACTCGCCGCCACCCTGGCCGCAGCCGCGCGCGGGGTCCGCGTCACCCTCATCGATGCGGGACCGGCTCCCGGAGGCCAGTTCTACCGCCAGCCGGCGCCCACCCTCGGCGCCCGACGCCCGCAGTCCCTGTACCACCAGTGGCGCACCTGGCAACGACTCCACGCGGGCCTCGACACCCGCCTCGCGGCAGACCAGGTCACCCTTCTGACGGATCATCACGTCTGGTGTGTGGAAAGGGACTCGGCGGGTTTCACCGCGCACGCCCTCCTCGGCCCCGAACAGGAGCGGTCCGTCGCCGTGCACGCGGACGGCGTCCTGCTGGCGACGGGTGGATACGAGAAGGTCCTCCCCTTCCCCGGCTGGACCCTCCCCGGTGTGCTCACAGCGGGCGGCGCGCAGGCGATGCTGAAGGGCTCCCTCGTCCTGCCCGGCCGAACGGCGGTCGTCGCGGGCACCGGCCCACTGCTCCTCCCGGTCGCGACCGGCCTCGCCTCGGCGGGCACACGGGTCGTCGCCCTGGTGGACTCCGCCGACCCCCGCGCGTTCGTCCGGCGCGCGGGCGCCTTCGTCCGCGAGCCGGCGAAGGTCGCCGAAGGCGCGGCGTACGCCGCCCGGCTCCTGCGGCACGGCGTGAGGACGGTGATGTGTCATGCGGTACTGGAGGCACACGGCACCGACCGGCTGGAGGGCGTGACCGTCGCCCCGCTGGACGCCGAGGGGCGGCCGGTGCCAGGACGTACGCGGTACATCACATGTGACACCCTCGCCGTCAGCCACGGCCTCCTCCCCCACACCGACCTCGCCGACGGCCTCGGCTGCACCCTTGAGGGACCCTCCGTACGCGTCGACGCCGAACAGCGCACCGACGTCCCCGGCGTCTGGGCCGCCGGCGAGACCACCGGCATCGGCGGGGCCACCCTCTCCCTCGCCGAGGGCCACATCGCGGGCCGATCGGCCGCCGCCCGCCTGCACGGCACCCGCC
>NZ_JBTYMC010000303.1:0-7929 GCF_054880855.1 Streptomyces sp. S6
AACCCCGAGCTACCAAGAGGCCCTGCCTTCATGCCCGCAGCCAGTGGCAACCACCCGATCGAGACTCCTGTTCGACGCACACCCCTCAAGATCGGAACGACAACAGCTACTGAGGTGAACAAGTGCAGGAGGAGGGGACTTCCCTACGTCTGGGAGCGGGTAGAGGCAGTACCCGTGGGGTGGATGAGCCGGGCGCCTCCGGCTCGGTGGCCGGACCGGCGAGGCCCAACCGGTGCACGTCAAGGTCCCGTTGCAGGTACTCCATCCGCAGGTCCATGAACTCCTTCACATGCGGCTGAGCGAGATACCGTGCCACGGCCTCCTCGGACGCCCACCTCTCGTAGAAGACGAACAGGTCGGGATCCGCCAGGTCCCGGTGGACCCGGCATTCCAGGCAGCCCTCCTCAGCACGGGAGCGCTCGGCGAGCCGCACCAGGAGGTCACCCAGTTCCGTGGCCCGGCCCTGCCTGGCGCGGGCGAAGGCAACCGCCGACAGCGTCGTGTCCTTGTTCGGTGTCATGTCTGTCATTCTTCTCTCGGTGCAGGGCGGGCCGGGTCAGCGCAGCAGGGTTCCGCCGGTGGCGTCAAGGAAGGCGCCGGTGATCCAGCGGGGGTCGTCGCAGGCGACGAAGGCGACGACGACGGCGGTGTCGGAGGCGGTGCCGACGCGGTCGAACACGGACAGCGCGGCCATCCGCCGCAGGGCCTCGGCGTCGCGGAACACCGGGTCGCCGTTGTCGGTGACGCCCGGTGCCACCGTATTGATGGTGATCTCACGGATGGCGAGAACCGGAGCCAGGTGCTGGGTGATCTGCTCCAGGGCGCCCTTGCCCATGGCGTACGCGATGTGCTCGAGCACGGCGGAGTGGGTCATGCCGGAGGAGATGTTGATGACACGGCCGCCGTCCCGGATGGACCTAAGGGCCTTCTGGATCAGGAAGAACGGCGCCTTGGCGTTCACCGTGTAACACCGGTCGAGCATCTCCTCGGTGACCGCGTCCGGCAGGGCGCCCGTGAAGCCGGTGACCGCCGCGTTGTTCACCAGGATGTCGATCACCGCCGCCCCGGTACGCTCCACCAGTCCCTGTTCGACCGCGGCCAGCAGCCGCCCCACCGACCCCGGCCCGCCCAGCTCGGCCTGCACGGCGAAGGCACGTCCGCCGGCCTTCTCGATCAGCCTCACGGTCTCCTGCACCGCGGTCGCGTCGGCCGTGTAGTTGACGGCCACCAGGGCGCCGTCCCGGGCGAGCCGCAGCGCGATGCCACGACCGATCCCGCGGCTTGCCCCGGTGACCAGAGCCGTCCTGTTCCGCAGCCTGCTCACGTGATGTTCCCTCCCCCCGCGGATCGCGGAAAGCGCGCAACGGGCGTTGTCCTCAGCCTGCGTGGACGGAGGCGTGGAAGCTGTAGCGGGCGCCGGCGTCCGCCGCGCTCTGCCCCATGTGCTCCAGCAGTGGCACGATCACCTCCTCGATGTGGGCGACCGCCTCCGCCTCGGAGGCCCACTCGGAGAGCAGGAAGATGCCGGTGCCGTCCACGGCGATGTGGAAGTTCGCGGCGAGCGCCCCCGGATAGGCGCGGTCCTCGCCCTCGTTGCGCTCCTCGTTGTCGAGGAGCCCGTCGACCCACTTGCGGGCCACGTCATAGCTGTCCATCGTGAACACGGCAGCGGGGTAGCACTGCGGCACCGGCACCGGATCCGGCAGCACGGTGGGCCGCACGACGCGGTAGAGCTTGTAGGCCCGAGGCGTTCCCGGCTCGATGCCCAGCGCTCGCCAGTCGGGGCGCTGCGCGCCACCCGCCCGTTCCAGCTCCTCGCAGGACGCCCACTGGGCGTATGCCAGCAGCGAGGTGCCGTCGGTGCTGGTGAACAGGGACTGGGACAGCAGGCCGGCCGGCCACGGGGCCGACTCCCACTGCGCCAGGACGGCGGACGCGGCCGAGCGCTGCCGCTGGGCGTCGCCGGTGACGACTTCCTCGACCTGGGCGACGGAGACGTCACCGCGGTCGATGACCGGCCGGACGTCGGACGCTGGGGACATGATGCGACTCCTTCGGGATGGACGGGACCTCGACGGGCGGGATCTCGGACCTTACGGTCCCAGCGGTCGTCAGCGGCTCTCACCGATCCTTGTGGCCGATTACGAGAACGTCGTCGTGAAGGCCGGGAACCTCCGCGGTCTCGGGCCTGAAGCCCGCCTCCGACAGCCAGCCGTGCAGCTCCCGCACGGTGTACTCGTGACCGCCCCGGGACCAGACGAGCATGGCCAGACTGGCGAGCACCGCGTTCATCGGCGGCTTCTCCCCGCCCGCCATCGGGTCGTAGACGAACACCGCCCCGCCCGGCCTGACCGCCTCGTAGGCGCTCTTGAGCAACCGGATACGGTCCTCGGTGTTCCAGTTGTGCAGGACGTGGCCGAAGACCAGGACGTCGGCCTCGGGAAGCGGATCCTTGAAGAAGTCGCCGCCGTGGAAGGCGATCGCCGAGGCGGCGCCGTCGAGGGCGGCCATGTGCCGGGTGAAGGCCGGCTCCAGCTGGGGCAGATCGAAGACCGCGCCCGTCAGGTGAGGGTTCTGCGACACCACGTGGTGGGCAAAGTTGCCGCGCGCGCCACCGACATCGACGAAGGACGTGTAACGGCTCCAGTCGAGCCGGCTCAAGGCCAGCGACACTGGCGTGTTGAGCAGGTCCATGCTGTCCAGGAAGCCGTCGGTTGCCTCCGCGTCCTGGTAGAGGGTGTCGTAAGGGTTGCCCGCGACGGCGGCGCGGTTGTGCGGCGTGCCGGTGCGTAGCGTGGAGGCGAGTCCGTCCCAGGCCGGATTCAACTCGCGTTCGCAGAACTGCAGGTAGCCACCCAGGTATTCGGCGCGCCCCCGCACCAGGAAGCGTTCAGCGACAGGCGAGTTGGAGAACGTGCCGTCCGCCTGCTCCAGCAGACCGAGGTGGGTGAGCCCGACGAGGAGGCAATGGGCGCCGAGCGGCACCAGCCCGGTGCGGCCGGCGAGTTCGGCGGAGGTGGCGGGCTTGTCCGACAGCGCGGTGAAGACGTCGGACTCGACGGCGGCCAGCAGGATCCTGGTCTGCCAGTAACCGGCCATGATGCCCATGATCGGTCCGGGGGACACGGACGACTCGGGTGACTCAGCAGCCATGTTCGGAAGACTCCTTGATTCGAACGGGATGGAGGGAGAAGGGGATCCGTCACGTGCTTCAGACGTGCCGGTGGAAACGCTTGAAGCCGATCGGCCGCACCCCCGGGATCCGCGTGCTCACGCGGAAGGTGCCGGCCCGGCCCGCGCCGTCGAGGAAGGCGTCGTGCGCCTCGTCGGTGGTCCACTCAGCGAAGTTCAGGACCCGGGTGCCGTCGAGCGTGATGTGGAAGCCGGCGGAGAGCATGCCGGCGCGCGCGTCCTCGGGCTGCGACTCCAGCGTGTCGCAGAGCGCGTCGATCACGGCCCGCTGGCGGCCCGGCCCGTCCACGTCGAACGTCGCGACGACCACGCAACCGGGCTCGGCCGGCGTCGGGGCGAACACCACGCCGCGGTACGGCCGGTAGTCGACGGCCTCGACGGCGGCCGGTCCGGTCAGCGACCGGGCGAAATCCCGGTAGGCGTCGGGGTCCGACACCTGGACGCAGGTGAGGGCGGTCTCCTCAGCCGTGTCCAGGTAGGCGCCGTGCGAGAGGACCCCGGCGGGCAGGGGCACGGCCGCCCACTGGTCCAGGACGTCGTCGAGGAGTGCACGGCCGGTCGCCGCGTCGGGCACGTACCGCATGTTGACGAACGCGGCGGCCACGCCAGTGCAGTGGAAGGCGTGCCCGCCCCGGTGCTGTCGGGTGGCGGTGCGGTGCTCAGCGCCCGGCATGGTCTGTCCTTCCGATCCTTCCGTGAGGGGTGCGTCGGCCCGTGACCGCGACGGCGAACCCCAGCGCCGTGACCGCGGTGCCGATCAGGAGCGCTGCGCGGTAGCCCTCCCCGTACGTGAGCGGCAGCGCGACCAGCGGCAGCAGGAGACCGGTGCCCAGTTGGACGCACGTCTGGTAGAGCGAGACCGCCGCGCCCCGGTCGGCCACGCCGACGGACGCGGTGGCCTGGAGGTTCAGGGCCGTGAAGGCGCAGCAGAAGCCAGCCTCGACCAGCAGCAGCGCCGACAGCATGCCGAGGGCGTACGGGCTCCCCTCGGGCTTCGCGAGGTAGAGGGTGTGGCCGAGCAGCGGGAAGAGCGCGCCCAGGGCGATGAGCCGTCCGGTTCCGTACCGAGCCACGAGACGGCCCGCGAACGGCACAGTCAGCGCCAGGGGCAGGCAGGCGGGCAGCAGAGCGAGCGCGGTCTGCCAGGGCGTCCAGCCGATCCGGTGCGCCTGGAACGTCATCAGCACCAGCAGGCTCTGGTATGTCCCGTTGAGCGAGGCGGCGCCGAGCGCGGAGCGCAGCAGGGCGCGGTCCCGCAGCAGGGCGGGGCGCGGAGGGCGGGGAGCGGGGCCGTCGGCGCGGCCCGGCGGCAGCACGTACAGTCCGCACACCAGCAGCACCAGCGCCACCGGCGCCGGGAACAGGAACGTCCAGCGCCAGCTCGACTCGACCAGCAGGCCCGCGAGCAGCAGTCCGGCGGTGAAGCCGGCGGCGCCGAAGAGCGAGTAAAGCGACACCGCCCGGCGACGCGCGGGGCCTTCCGGGAACGTGTCGTTGATGATGGCCAGGCCGGCCGGCGCGGTCAGTGCGGCGCAGCAGCCCTTGACGACGCGGAGGGCGACAAGCGCGGCCAGGCCGTCGACGAATCCCCCGGCCAGCGAGGCGAGACCGAACAGCAGCATCGCACCCAGGTACACCGGGCGCCGCCCGGCGCGTGCCGCGAGCCGCGGCCCGGCGAGCAAGGTCGCGGCGAAGCCGAGCGCGAAGCCGCTCATCAGCCACTGGACCTCCCAGACGGACAGTCCGAGCCGGGTGCCGATCGTCGGCAGGGCCATGAGGACGACGGAGACCTCGATGGCGTCGAGGAGCATGTTGCCGCTGAGCACGAACAGCAGCAGCCGCTGCCGCCCGGTCCGGCGCACGGCTGCCCCGGCGACGGGGTGCGCGGTGTCGCTCACCACGGCAGCACTTGGCCGCCGGGCGTGCCGTCCTCCCCCAGGAAGGCGGCGGTGGGTCCGTCGTCGAGGGTGGCGAGCAGCACCGGGATGCGGGCACCCTGCTCGACGCCCAGGACGCCGTTGTGCCCGTTGATGTCGGTGGCGACGAAGCCCGGGGAGGCGGCGTTGACGAGGATGCCGGTGTCGCGCAGTTCGTTGGCGTAGGCGAGGGTGACGGCGTTGAGCGCGGCCTTGGAGGTGCCGTAGGCGAGCATGGCGGGGAACGTGCCCGGCGGGAACACCCCTGAGGGGTCCTCCCGCGCGGCGGCGGCCGCGAGGGAGCCCACCGCGCTGCTGACGTTGACGATCCGGGCGGAGCCCGCCCTGCGCAGCAGCGGCAGGAACGCGTTGGTGACGGTGACGACGCCGAACACGTTGGTCTCGTAGACCCGGCGCACCTGCTCGGCCGAGGTCTGGCTGGGGGCCTGCTCGGGGACGCCAATGCCGGCGTTGTTGACCAGGACGTGCAGCGGGCCCGTCTCGTCCTCCACGCGCTTGGCGGCGAGCGCGACCGAGTCCTCGTCGGTGACGTCGAGGTGCAGGAACCGGACGTCCAACCCCTCGGCGCGCAGCTCCCGTTCAGCGGCGCGGCCGCGCCCCGGGTCGCGGGCGCCGAGGTGGACGACGTGGCCGCGTTCGGCGAGCTGCCTGGCGATCTCACGGCCGATTCCCTTGTTGGCTCCGGTGACTACGGCGACGGGTGCGGTGCCGGGGGCCTTCTCGCCGTGGGACGGGGCCTGCTTACCGGGGGTCATGGGCTCCTTGCTTCCTTTGTCGGTCGTGGGTGGTCGGCCGAACCGGTCGACGGCCGGGGCGCGGCCGGTGTCAGCCGAGCAGGGTGCCGCCGGTGGCGTCGATGAAGGCCCCGGTGATCCAGCGGGCCTCGTGGGTCGCCAGGAAGGTCACCACGTCGGCGACGTCGTCGGCCTCGCCGACCCGTTTGAAGGCGGACAGCTGGGCCATCGCCTCGACCGCTTCCGGCACGTCGAAGATCGCGCCGCCGTTGTTCGTAATGCCCGGTGCCACGGTGTTGACGGTGATGCCGCGGGGCGCGAGGTGGCGCGCCAGATGCAGGGTGAGCTGCTCCACCGCGCCCTTGGTCATCGCGTAGACCAACTGGTCGGGGTTGGCGGTGCGGGTGAGGCCGGAGGAGATGTTGACGATGCGGGCGCCGTCGGGCATGAGCGGCAAGGCACGCTGCACGATGAAGTACGGCGCCCTGGCGTTGACCGCGAAGTAGCGGTCGAACTCCTCGGGGGTGACGTCCTCGGGCGGCCGGCCGGTCGTGGTGACGCCGGCGTTGTTCACGAGGATGTCGAGCCGGCTCTCGCCGATGCGTTCCTTCAGGCCCTGCTCCAGGCCGAGGAACAGCTCGTGCGCGTCGCCGGAGACGCCGAGTTCGGCGCGGACCGCGAACGCGGCCCCGCCCTCCTGCTCAATGAGGGCGACGGTCTCCTTCGCCGCCTGCTCGTTGGCCGTGTAGTGCACGGCGACCAGGGCGCCCTGGCGGGCGAGGGCCACGGCGGTGGCCCTGCCGATGCCGCGGCTGGAGCCGGTGACGAGGGCGGTCTTGTCGATGAGCCTGTCCACGGTTGACCTTCCGGGTGTCGGGGTGTGCCGGGCGGGCGGCCTGGGCCGCTCCTGGACGTCGAGGCCGCTGATCATGCGGGCCAGGTGGCGCTGGACGGCGTCGTACCGCAGCAGTTCGCCGAGGACGTCCCGCAGTGCGGTGACCTCCTGGGCGCCGAACAACAGCCGTGCCTGGGCCTGGATGTTGGTCAGGGTGCGGGCGCCCACGGGGTGCCGCTCGTCGTGGTAGCTGTCGAGGAGTCCGGGCCGGGCCGGGCCGGTGACCTGGCGGGCGAGTTTCCAGCCGAGGTCCGCTGCGTCCTGCAGCCCGAGGTTCAGGGCCTGCCCGCCGACCGGCATCTGGACGTGGGCGGCGTCACCGGCGAGCAGCACCCGGCCTCGGCGGTACTGCGTGACCTGCCGGGAGGCGTTGCCGAACCGGTTCAGCCAGAGCGGCTCGCCGTGGCGGATGTCCTCGCCGGTGACCGCCGACCAGGCCGCAGCGACGCGCTCGAAGTCGACCTCGCCGCCAGGCATGGCACCGTACCGGTGGACCATGAGCCGGGTGACGCCGTCGGGCCTGCGGTAGGCGGTGGCGACACCGTTCGGGTAGCGCTTCAGGCGCCGGTCGTCGAGGGTGAGGCCGGCGACGTCGGCGCGCAGCATCTCCTTGTCGGCGTCGCGTTCGGCGAACTCGAAGCCGGCGAGTTCGCGCACGGTGCTCCGTTCACCGTCGCAGCCCACGAGGTAGGCGGCGGTGAGGTCGTACGGTTCCCGGTCCGGGCCGAGGACACGTACCCGTACGCCGTCCGCGGTCTGGGTGAGGCCGGTGACGGTGTGGCCGCGGCGGATCTCGGCGCCGAGGTCGGACGCGTGCCGCTGGAGGACCACTTCGAGCCGGCTCTGCAGGCATTCCCACTGTCCGGCGTACAAGTGGTCCGGGTCGGCGGCCGCGAGGTCGAAGCGCAGGCCGCCGAAGTGGCCGGGGCCGAGGGCGGAGAGGGGGCCGAGGCGGTCCAGGATGCCCCGCTCCGCGAAGATTTCCATGGTCCTGGCGTGCAGCACGGACGCCCGTGATTCGCCGGTCGGCTCGGGCAGTGTCTCCAGGGCCAGGGCGCGCGCGCCGTTCTCCCACAGTTCGGCGGCGAGCAGCAGCCCGACCGGTCCGGCGCCGACGACGATGACATCGGCGGCCGTGGCGCGCCGGGTCACCGGCGGCCTCCCCGGCCGC
>NZ_JBTYMC010000304.1:0-7917 GCF_054880855.1 Streptomyces sp. S6
CGTGCCGGGTCGATCCGGGACAGCAGATGCGTGCCGATCCGCAGCACCGCCCGGACCCCGCCGTACGGCGACGCCGACGTCAGGTCGACCGCCAGCTCGAACTGCCGCGTCAGCCGCCCGATCGCGGCGAGCCCCATGCGCGGCGGATCCCCCAGCTCCGTGAGGTGGATCGGCGCGTCCCCGGCCACCAGCCGCTGCGCCCGCTCCCGCTCGTCCCGCGTCATCCCGACGCCCGCGTCGTCGATCGTCACGCACACCCCGTGGTGGACGTGTTCGAGCCCGACGACGACGTCGGTGTCCGGCGCCGAGTGCCGCAGCGCGTTGTCCAGGAGCTCGGCGACGATGATGGCGACCGGCTCCACCGCGTGCGACACGAGCCCGGTACCCGGTTCGAGATGGTTGAGCACCCTGACCCGCTGGTACCCGGCGAGCCGCGCCTGGCCGCCGGTCACCGCGTCGACGAGGTGCGACTCCTCCCGCGCGAGCCCCACCCACGCCCCGCACACCACGGCCGTCACCTGCGCCCGGCGCAGCGACTGCTCGTTCTCGTGGTCGAGCCGGAACAGGGTCTGCGCCAGCTCCGGGTCGTCGTACTGCGCCTGGAGTCCGCGCAGCGCGTCCTGGAGCCGGTACAGCGCCGCCTGGATCTCCCGGGTGGCGCCCCGCATCCCCGCCTGGGCCGCCGCGTCGACGCGATTGCGCTGGGCGGTGACCTCCACGCGCAGCGCTTCGAGGACCTTCTCCAGCGCGACCCCGAGCGGCGTGCCGGACGTGAGCGGCTGGAGCGGACCGGGTATCTCCAGGTGCGGATGGGCCATCCTGCGCGCCGCCGCGGGCACCCTGAGCCCCGCGAGATGCTCCACCTCGGCGGTGAACGCCCGTACGGAACCGTCGAGTTGAGTGCGCAGCGCGGCGATCTCGGCCCGCTGCCGGGCCTGCCTGCGCCGGGCGCGCAGCAGACCGCCGCCCAGCGCGAGCGCGGACAGCGTGCCGGCGGCGAGGCCACCGACGACCAGGTCCGGTACTTCGATCATCGATTGGGTTCCAGGCAGGGCCGGGCGCTCGACGAGCGCGCACGGGCAGCGGGGATGGCACCAGCACCCCCGGTGGGGCACTCGCAGCACAGTACACACCGTCATCGACCGCTCTCGCACGGTCGAGAGCCACTTCCCTCCGAAACGCTCGGCCATCTGTGCGCTTCTGCCCCCGAGTGTCGGAAATTCCGTCCGGGAAACCGCAGTTGGCGTTGAACGAGGCGCCTTCCGAGGCCGTACTGACAGGCGGCCCCGCCACCGTTCGCCGACCCCGGAGACCGGAAATCAGCCATGCCTCCCTGACCTCGTTGACACCCTCCGCCCGACGCCTACCGTGGACCCCGCACAGCACATCGCCCGATCTTCGGACCGCATGGCGGAGGCTTTGTTGACCCCTCTGGGCAGACGCCCCTTCCTCGCCGCGGCGACGACCCTCACCCTCACCGGTGTCCCCGCGCTCCCCGTCCACGCCGCGCCCCGCACGAGCACGGGCCCGGCAACTCCCTTCCCCCTGACGGACGTCACGCTCCTCGACGGCCCGTTCCTCGACAACCAGCGCCGCAACACCGCGTATCTCCGCTTCGTCGACCCCGACCGGCTGCTCCACACCTTCCGCCGCAACGTCGGCCTGCCCTCCACCGCCGAGCCCTGTGCCGGCTGGGAGGGCCCGGACGTCGAACTGCGCGGCCACTCCACCGGCCACCTCCTGTCCGGCCTCGCCCTCACGTACGCGAACACCGGCGACGCCGAACTACGAGACAAGGCAAGCCGGTTGGTCGCCGCGCTCGCCGAGTGCCAGGCCGCCTCGCCGGGCGCCGGCTTCGGCGAGGGCTACCTCTCCGCGTTCCCGGAGAGCTTCTTCGACCGCCTGGAGGCGGGCACCGGGGTCTGGGCGCCCTACTACACCCTGCACAAGATCATGGCCGGGCTCGTCGACCAGTACCGGCTGGCAGGGAACCGGCAGGCACTGGACGTCGTGCTGCGCAAGGCCGACTGGGTGGACCGGCGGACGGCGAACCTGTCGTACGAGCGGATGCAGCGGGTCCTCGACACCGAGTTCGGCGGCATGAACGACGTCCTCGCCGACCTGCACGCGATCACCGGAGACGCCCGCTGGCTCACCGTCGCCGAACGCTTCGCCCACGCCCGGGTGTTCGACCCGCTCGCGCGCGGCGAGGACCGGCTCGCCGGACTGCACGCCAACACGCAGATCCCCAAGATGGTCGGCGCCCTCAGGATGTGGGAGGAGGGGCTTGCGGACCGGTACCGGACGATCGGCGAGAACTTCTGGCGGATCGTCGTCGGCCACCACACCTACGTCATCGGCGGCAACAGCAACGGCGAGAGCTTCCACGAACCCGACGTCATCGCGGGCCAGTTGTCGGACAGCACCTGCGAGAACTGCAACACCTACAACATGCTCAAGCTGACCCGGCTGCTGCACTTCCACGCCCCCGACCGCACCGACCTCCTCGACCACTACGAGCGCGCCCTGTTCAACCAGCTGCTCGGCGAGCAGGACCCCGGCTCCGCGCACGGCTTCAACATCTACTACACCGGCCTCGCCCCGGGTTCGGTGAAGCGCCAGCCGTCCTTCATGAGCCCCGAGGACGCCTACTCCACCGACTACACCAACTTCTCCTGCGACCACGGCACCGGCATGGAGACCCACGCCAAGTTCGCCGACACCATCTACACGCACGACGAACAGCGGCTCCTGGTCAACCTGTTCATCCCCTCGGAGGTGAACTGGCAGGCGCGGGGCATCACCTGGCGCCAGACCACCCGCCTGCCCGACGAGGACACCACCACCCTCACGGTCACCGCCGGCCACGCCCGCCACGCCCTCGTCGTCCGCATCCCCGCCTGGGCCGAGGACGCGCGCGTCCGCCTCAACGGCACACCCCTGCCCGACCGTCCGGCACCCGGCACCTGGTTCACCCTCGACCGCGACTGGACCGAGGGCGACCGCGTCGACGTCACCCTCCCGCTGCGCACGACCGTCGAGGCGACCCCGGACGACCCCGAGGTCCGCGCCGTCCTGCACGGGCCCGTCGTCCTCGCCGGGACGTACGGGGACCGCGCGAACCCGTGGCTGCCGCGCCTCGACCTGGCGAGCCTCCGCCAGGAGTCGACCGACCCGCTGCGGTTCACAGCGGACGCCGACGGTGAACAGATCACCCTCCTGCCGATCGCCCGCGTCCACCACCAGCGCTACTCGGTGTACTGGCGCACCGGCGAACCCGCGCCCCCGCCACCGGAGTTCGCCGCCTGGCACCGGTTCGACGAGACGTCCGGCACCAGCGCGGCCGACGCCACCGGCCACGGGAGGACGGCGACCCTGGCGGGCGGGGCGAACTGGACACCGGGGCACACCGGGGGAGCGGTCGCGCTCGACGGGGTGGACGGCCATGTCGCCCTCGCGGACGACCTGTTGGCGGGCGCGTCCGCCTACACCGTCGCCGCGTGGGTCCGCCTCACCGGCCGACCCGCCGCCTGGACCCGGATCTTCGACTTCGGCACCGGCGTCACCGCGAACCTGTTCCTCACCCCGCGCAGCGACTCCGGGACCCTCCGGTTCGCGATCACCGCGGGCGGCGCGGGAGCCGAACAGCGCATCGACGCACCCCCGTTGGCCACGGACCGCTGGACCCACGTCGCCGTCTCCCACGGCGCCGGGACCGCCGTCCTCTACGTCGACGGCGTCGAGGCCGGCCGCAACACCGCGGTCACGGTCGAACCCCGGCACTTCGGGAGCCGGATCCGGGCGGCCTTTCTCGGCCGGTCGCAGTACGCCGACCCGTATCTGAAGGGTGCGCTGGACGATGTCCGCGTGTACGGGCGGGCGTTGGACGCGGGGGAGGTGGCGGAACTGGCCCGCTGAGGGGGAGGGGCGCGCGCTCGCCGGGCATGCCGACTTGCGGGCGCCCCCTGTACACGGGCACGGTACGGACCGTGCCCACCTTGCTGATCGTCCACCACACCCCCTCGCCGAACTGCCAGGCCCTGTTGCGGGCGGGTGAGCTGGTGAAGGGAGATGTGGAGGCGTGCTGGGAGTCGGGGGTGACGGAGTGAGCGGCGGGACGGTTCGCCGCAGGGTGCTCACCCTTCTCGGGACGGCACCCCTCTTCTCCCTCTCCACCGTCTCACCCGCCCCCGGCCTCGACACCCCCGCCGGAAAAGAACTCGCCCTCCAATTGGTCTCCAGCGCCGAGAACTCCTCCCTGGACTGGCGTGCCCAGTACCCCTACATCGAGGACATCCACGACGGGCGCGGCTACACCGCCGGGATCGTCGGCTTCTGCTCCGGCACCGGCGACATGCTGAAGCTGGTGGAGCTGTACACCCGGCGCCGGCCGGGGAACGTGCTGGCGCGGTACCTGCCCGCGCTGCGGTCGGTGCTGGGCGGGCCGTCGCACCGGGGGCTGGATCCGGCGTTCGCGCGGGACTGGCGTGCCGCGGCCGGGGACCCGGTGTTCCGGCGGGCGCAGGAGGACGAGCGGGACCGGGTGTACTTCCGGCCCGCGGTGCGGCAGGGCAGGGCCGACGGGCTGCGGGCGCTCGGACAGTTCGCGTACTTCGACGCGTACGTCATGCACGGCGAGTCGGGGTTCGACGGCATCCGGGAGCGGGCGCTGCGCGGCAGGCGGACTCCCGCGCGGGGCGGCGACGAGCGGGCGTACCTGAACGCGTTCCTCGACGCGCGCGTGGCACAGATGCGGCGGGAGCCGGCGCACCGGGACACCAGCCGGGTGGACACCGCGCAGCGCGTGTTCCTGCGCGCGGGCGACCTCGACCTCACCCCGCCCCTGGAGTGGAAGGTGTACGGCGACCGCTACCGCGCCGGCTGAGCGCGCCGCACACCTCCCCGGACCCCCGGCCGTTCAGTGGCGCGGACCGAAGAAGTCCACCGGGGTGGTCGCACCGCCCATCGTGCCGCCCATCGCGCCGTTCCCCATCTGCTCGAACCGCTGCTGGACGTTGGCCGCGAAGGCGTGCGACTGCTTGGCGGAGCTGTTGCCGCCCGCGTTCATCGCGACCGTGAGGATGCCGCTGACGGGCGCGGTCGGCGAGGTCCGCACCGGGGTGCACAGGAAGTCGAACTCCTGCGGGGCCGGCGAGTCGTACGTCTTGATGCGTCCGCCGCCGAGCGTGGTGGTCTGGCCGCTGCGGAACGCGTCGTCCATCGCGTTGAACACGCCGATTGCCTCAAGGCCCGGCAGGACGTGCCGTCCCCGGCTGAACTGCGGGACCATGCCGAACGCCTGGCCCTGCTTGCCGTTGGCGTAGCGCAGGAGGTGCTCGGGGCCCTCGGTGAGCATGATCGGGAAGGGGGCGCCGTCGAACACCGCGAACAGCTCCTGCTGCTGGGCGAGGAGGCTGTCGCGCAGCCGGAACTCCGACAGCAGCGTGTCGGCCAGCTCCTTCATGCCCTCACGGGTCTGCGCGTCCCACACACGCGGCTTGAAATCGGCCACGCAGACCGTGCCGAGGATCATGCCGGTGTTGTCGCGCAGGGGGGTGCCGAGGTAGGAGCGCACACCCAGGTCGTTGACGAGCGCGTTCCCCTTGAACCGCGGGTAGTCGAACACGTCGTCGAGCGCGAGCTGGGAGCCCATCGCGACGGCGTGCGGGCAGAAGCCGTAGTCGCCGGGGGCCTCACGGGCGAGGTCGCTGAGGTCGAAGGTGACCGCGTTGCCCGCCGCGTCGGTCCGCGCGCCCGGGTCGCCGGGGGGCGTGTACATGCCGCGGAACATCTGGTGGTCGTCGCTGATGAAGTTGACCATGGCCAGCGGCGACTGGGAGAACCCGGCCGCGAGGCGTGCCACCCGGTCGAAGGTGGCCTCCGCGCCGACCGAGTTGAGGCCGAGAATCTGTAGCCGCAGCCGGCGCTGCTCGCCCGCGAGACGGAGTTCTTCAGGTGAGAGGGAGTCCATGAGATCAGATCAAAGCAGAACTCGACGGGACGCGAATCGCCTCCCCAGACGTTCCCGGTCACTTCAGCCTCAGCTGTAACCGACTTGTCACCTGCGGTGGTTGGCGGAAGAAGATCTTGCCAAGCGGATGCCCAGGCGTGGTTGACGGGTGCTCAACTTTCGAGTCTGTCCAAAAAGCACCGTGTTTCAACCATCGCCGATCACTTCCCGTCATTCCTTGCGGCGGCCGTCGCGCTATGCCGTTCGGACATACGACAATCGTGCGACGGGCGTGTTTTCGACGCTAGCGTGTTCGACTCGCCATGACATCGAGGAATCGAAAGTGTGTCTGAAAATGGGGTGTCGAACCCGATGTGCGACGTTCCTGTGGAGAGGGGACGCGCCCGGTGTCGGGGGGAGAGCCGTTCAGGTGGGGGACCGGTACGCGGAGCGGGGGGTCCGCGGAGGCTGAACAGGCCCTAGGTGCGTGCCCTGTCTCCGGCGCGGGTCCGTCCTTGCGGCCGTGCCGGCCGCTCTGTGCGCCTTCGGTCCGAGGTGTTGCCGAGATCTCGTCGTCTTTTCGCCGTCTTGCGGGCAAGATCAAACTACTGCCGCGTAACGACGGTGGCCGAGTATGAAATGGAGTCAGCTCATGAACAGCTGCGAGGCGGACACCCGCTGCGTGGCGGTGATCGGCATGGCCTGCCGGCTGCCCGGCGCAGGCGGAGTCGAGGAACTGTGGGAGCTGCTGCTCGACGGCGCCGACGCCACGGGGGAGACCCCGGCGGAGCGCTACGACGCGGACGCCCTGCACTCCGTCAAGGGGGGCCCGGGCCGGATCACCGCCCGCCGCGCGGGCTACGTCGCGGACGCGGGGGAGTTCGACGCCGCATTCTTTGGCATGTCCGAGGCAGAAGCGGTTCAACTGGACCCGCAGCAGCGCCTGCTGCTCATGGCCGCCTGGGAAGCGCTGGAGGACGCCGGGGTCGCCGCCGCCGAACTCGCGGGCACCCGCACCGGCGTCTTCGTCGGCAACGCCCGCGCCGACTACCTGGAGAACGCCCTGCGCCGGGGCGCGGACGGCGCCGACGCCGCCCAGCTGAACAACTTCCGCTCCCTGCTGCCCGCCCGGGTCTCGCACTTCCTCGACCTGCGCGGTCCCAGTGTCGTCGTCGACACCGCCTGCTCCTCCTCCCTCGTCGCCGTCCACCAGGCCGTGCAGAGCCTGCGCACGGGGGAGAGCCCGCTCGTCCTCGCGGCCGGCGTCAACCTGGTCCTGCGGCCCGACGAGGCCATCGTCATGAGCCAGGCCGGCGGCCACTCCCACGACGGGCGCAGCCGGTTCGGCGACGCCACGGCCGACGGCCACGCCCCCGGCGACGCGGTCGGCGTCCTCGTCCTCAAGCGCCTCGACCGGGCGCTCGCCGACGGCGACCGCGTCCGCGCCGTCATCCGAGGCAGCGCCGTCGGCAACGACGGCCGCACCAGCGACACCGTCCTCAACCCCTCCCTCCAGGGCCAGCTCGACGTCCTGCGCTGGGCCTACGAGGACGCCGGGGTCGAGCCCGCCGACGTCGACTACGTCGAGGCCCACGGCTCCGGCTCACCGGCCCTCGACGGACTCGAACTCACCGCCCTCGGCGCGGTCCTGGGCGCCGGACGCCCCGCGGACCGGCCGCTGCTCGTCGGGTCGGTCAAGACCAACGTCGGGCACGCCGAGGCCGCCGGCGGCATCACCGGCGTCATCAAGGCGGTCCTGTGCCTGGAGCACGGCCGGATACCCGCGAGCCTGCACCTCGCCACCCCCCGCCCCGACCTCGACTGGGACACCCTCCCGGTCCGCGTCCCCGGCGAGCCCCACGACCTGCCCGAACGCGACGGCCGCCCCGCCTACGCCGGAGTCTCCGGCCAGGGCTCCGCCGCCCTCAACGCCCACGTCGTCCTCAGCGAGGCGCCGCCGGCCGCCC
>NZ_JBTYMC010000305.1:0-7901 GCF_054880855.1 Streptomyces sp. S6
ATCTGCGCACCGGCGGCGTGATGGCCAGTCTCTCCCTCCTCGTCAGGGAGGCCGCGATCCGCTCCATCCTGGACGGAAGCCTCGCGATCACGAAGAAGCAGCTGTCGCAGGAGGTGAGGCGGTCGGGGCCGGGGGGCTGGAGGTTGCCGTCGTGCTCGAAGCACAGGGGTGTGCCGTCGAGCCGTTCGACGACGATCTGTCTGCCTCGGCCGTAGCGGACGCCGGGCAGGCCGAGGTGGGCGGCGCGGCGGGTGAGTTCGGGGACCTCGTGGGGGGCGACGGGCGAGCCGATGGCGCAGACGTCGAGGAGTCCGTCGTCCAGCTCCGAGTGCGGGAGCACCTGGTACCGGCCGCCGCGGAAGCGTCCGCCGCCGACGTTGGCGAGGACGGTGGGGCCCTCGTGGAGGACGGTGCCGTCGACGCTGACCCTGCCGGGGTAGGGCGTGAAGGTGTCGGCCGCCTCCTGGAACGCCGTCGTGTAGCGGTCGCGGCCGGTCTGCGGGACGTGGCGGGCGACGCGCAGGGCGTCGGCGATGACGCCGGAGCAGGCGCCGAGGAACACCTTGGCGCCGGTCTCGGCGAGGCGGGCCAGGTCAAGGCGGTACAGGCGGGCGCCGCTGCCGGGGCCCGCCAGGACCGCGCGCAGGGCGGTCTGCCAGGGGCGGTCCGCCCACAGCATCTTGTAGCCGGAGTTCCCGGTGCCGGCGGGCACGATGAACAGGGCCGGGGCACCGGGCGTCGTGCCGAGGCCGTCGACGACCTCGTGCACGGTGCCGTCGCCGCCCACGGCCACGATCAGGTCCGGCCGGGGCCCCTCCATGCCCTCGCTCGCGTCGCGGACCGCCGAGGTGGCGTCGCCGCGGGCCGCGGTGCGGTGCAGGCGCACCTCGGGCGCGTACGCGCCGCACAGGGCGAGGATCTCCGCCGTCAGGCTCTCGCTCGTGCTGCCCGCAGCGGGATTGACGACGACGAGGACACGCCGCACGGGCGCCTCGGGTTCTTCCATCACGGACACGCTCCGAATACCGGCGAGACGGGCACAGCGAGCGG
This sequence comes from Streptomyces sp. S6, assembly GCF_054880855.1. NCBI lineage: Bacteria > Bacillati > Actinomycetota > Actinomycetes > Kitasatosporales > Streptomycetaceae > Streptomyces > Streptomyces sp. S6. The sequence goes on from NZ_JBTYMC010000305.1 coordinate 1,051, forward strand.
AGAGGGCAGGATTCGAACCTGCGCAGGCGGGCAAACCACCCGACCGGGAAACCCCGGCCCCCGATCAACCACTCCGGGCACCTCTCCAAACGGAGAGGGCAGGATTCGAACCTGCGCAGGCGGGCAAACCACCCGACCGGGAAACCCCGATCCCCGATAAACCGCTCCGGGCACCTCTCCAGCGATCCCGGATCCGGATTTCTTTCGCTCCGGTCCCGTTCACGAGTACAACTCTGCCGGACCCTTCTGACGTCTCGCTGATATCCGCCTGACGACCTCGGAGGGGGAATTCGTCAGGACGCAATCAGGTGGCTGTCAGGCATTTCGCCGAAGCTGCAATTCCGCACGACTCACACGACGAACCATCTCGCGCGAGGGGACCCAGGCATGAATCCTCCCTATAACGACGCCCTGCCAGGACGGCAGGGCGGGAGCGACAAGAGCGTCGGCGCGTCGGCGACGTTCTCCGAGTTGCTCCAGCGTGTCAAGGCGGAGGGCCTGCTCGATCTGGCCCCCGGTTACTACTACTTCCGCCTCACGCTCAACGCCGCCATCTTCGCCGCCGGCCTCGTCGCGTTCTTCGCTCTCGGCGACTCCTGGCTCCAGTTGCTGGTGGCCGTGTGGATGGGGTTCAGCGGCGGCCAGAGCGCCTTCATGTGGCACGACGCCGGCCACAAGGCCATGTTCCGCAAGCGCCGCCCCGCCGACATCGTCGGCTACCTCCACGGGAACCTGGTCAACGGGGTGAGCTACGGGTGGTGGGTCAACCACCACAACCGGCACCACTCCCACCCCAACCACCTGGACATGGACCCGGACATCGGCCGGCGCACCATCATCTTCGACATCAACCAGTACGCGACCCGCAAGGGCCGCCAGAAGCTCGTCGTCCGCTACCAGAGCGTGCTGTTCTTCGTACTCCTGGTGCTGGAGGCGTACAAGACGCAGAAGACCGCGGTGCAGATGATCGCGCGGCGCGAGGTGCCGCATCCGCTGCTGGAGGCCGGCCTCCTCGTGGCCCGTACGGCGATCTACCTCACGCTCGTGTTCACCGTCCTGCCGCCGCTGCTGGGCGTGGCCTTCATCCTCGTCCAGAACGCCTCTCTCGGCGTGTACCTGGGCATGATGTTCGCGCCGAACCACAAGGGCATGGAGCTGCGTGAGGGTGAGGAGGAGACCCTGGACTGGCTGGCCCGGCAGGTGCTGACCTCCCGCAACATCCGCCCGTCCGTGCTCGTCGACTTCATGTACGGCGGACTGAACTACCAGGTGGAGCACCACCTGTTCCCGTCGATGCCGCAGAAGAACCTGGCGCGGGCCCGCGAGTTGACGCGTGAGTACTGCGCCGAGCGCGGGATGCCGTACCACGAGGTCGGTTTCTGGACCTCGTACCGGGAGGTCGCCTCCTTCCTGCACGAGGTCAGCGCGCCCGTCCGGCAGGGCACCGCCGGCGCGGCGGCCCGCGCGGCCTGACCCCGCTCCCCCGCCCCGGCTCCGGCACCCCCTGCCGGAGCCGGGCCTCCTCACGTCCAGATCCCGTTCCCGAGAGGAGCCTGACGCCGTGTCCGAAGAGTCAGCCAGAGTGATCCCGGCGCCGGGTGCGCACACGCATCCCCTGTCCGTGGGCGAGCGGCTCGACCGGCTGCCCGTTCTCGCGTCCCACCACCGGCTCTCCGGCGTCATCGGGGTGGGCCTGCTGTTCGACATGTACGAGAACAACCTGTCGGGTGTGCTGTCGAAGGTGCTCCAGGCCGACTTCGCGCTGACCAGCACCTCGCTGAAGCTGGTGCTGGCGTCCGCGTTCATCGGCCAGTTCCTCGGCGCGGTGGTGCTCGGCCGGTTCGCCGACCGGTTCGGCCGGCGGCGGGCCTTCCTGGTCAACCTGGCGCTGTACTCGGGCGCTTCGCTCGCGGGCGCGTTCGCGCCGTCGGTGGCCTGGCTGGTGGCACTGCGGTTCGTCGCGGGGATCGGCATCGGGGCGGAGCAGTCGCTGACCGACAGCTATCTCGCGGACGTGCTGCCCGCCCGGCACCGGGGGAGGCTGATCGCGTGGACGTACACCATCGGTTTCTGCGGGGTGCCGGCGGTGGGGCTGCTCGCGATGTGGCTGGTGCCGCTCAGTCCGCTCGGCATCGCCGGGTGGCGCTGGCTGTTCCTGTTCGGCGGGCTCGGTTCGGCACTGGTGTGGGTGCTGCGCCGGGGTCTGTTCGAGTCGCCGCGCTGGCTGGCGGCGGCGGGGCGGCACCGGGAGGCGGAGGAGATCACGGCGAGGCTGGAGGCGGAGGCGGGGCCGTCGTACGTCACCGGGTCCGAGGGCTCGGGCGCGTCCTCGACGGGTGAACGCCGTGAGAGGCAGCCGCGGCGCGGCATGCTGCGGACGCTGTTCTCCCCGGCGTACCGCCGCCGTACGGTGATGCTGTGGGTGTTCTGCCTGCTGTCGACGGTCGGCTACTACGGGTTCGGCACGCTCGCGCCGCAGGTGCTGGCGGCGAAGGGGTACGGGGTGGTGGCGGGGCTCGGGTACACGGCCGTGTCGTTCTTCGGTTACCCGGTGGGTTCGCTGCTGGCGGCGCTGCTGATGGACCGTGCCGAGCGGAAGGTGCTGGTGGCGGTGTCGGCGTGTGCCATGGCGGGGGCCGGGCTCGGTTTCGCGTTCGCCGGTTCGGGCCTGTGGGTGGTGGTCTTCGGCTTCGCGTACACGCTGCTGAGCAACGTCTTCTCGGCCGCCTCGCACGTCCTGCTGGCGGAGCAGTACCCGACGGCGATCCGGGCCGGTGCCTCAGGTCTCGCCTACTCGCTGTCGAAGCTGACGGCGGCGGCCCTGCCGTTCGTGCTGCTGCCGCTGCTGGACGCGGGCGGCGCGGGCCTGCTGTTCACGGTGATCGCGGGCGCGATGGCGCTGCTGGCGCTGGACGTCGCCGTCCTCGGGGACCGCACGACGGGCCGGCCGGTGGACCTGGCGCCAACCCGCTGAGCACGGCCGTGGCGGCCACCCTCCCGAGGGGGTGGCCGCCACGGCCGTGCGGGCGACGGGGAAGGTGTCAACCGAGGATCTCCTCGGCCAGCCGGGCGTCCAGGAGCCGGACGGCCTGGTCGGCGTTGCGGGCGATCTCCTCGTCGTCCGGGGCGCCGATGACGGCCATGAGGTACTCGACCATGGAGTGGCGCAGTTCGTCAGTGCTCTTGGCGGTCTGGACGGTGCTCGTCTCGGTGGTCACGGGTGTCTCCCTGGGGTCGGTGTCAGAAGGAGTTGCAGGCGCGGAAGATGTGCGCGAAGGACGGCAGCGACGCCTGGCCCTGGAAGGCCACGTACTCCGGGATGCTCAGCTCGGGCCCCCACTTCTCCTTGTAGGCGAGCTGGGTCTGCGCCGGGTACAGGGCGCCGCCCTCGGCCCACAGGAAGTGCATGAGCCAGCTGAAGGCGGGGCTGTGGCCGGGCAGTTCGGCGCCCGCGTCGAGTCCGGTGAAGGGGGTGAAGCCGAAGTGGAGCCACGGGACGCCCTCGGCCCGGAAGATCTCGATGGCGTGCGCGTTGACGGCTTCCATCAGCCCGGGTGAGCCGCCGGGCAGCCGGCGGCTGAGGTCGTGCATCCAGCCGGCCCGCTCGCCGTAGACCGGGGAGTAGGAGATGTAGGCGACGGGTTCGTCGTCGATGGTGCCGAGGAAGAGCCGGCGGTGTTCCTGCGCGGGGCCGCCGATCTGGCCGACGAGGAACTCCAGCGGCCGGACGTTCTCGCCCTTCGAGCCGAGCCAGGCGCCGTCGATGCGCTCGATGGCGCCCTGCCAGTTCCCGGCGTCCACCTCCTGGATCACCAGGCCGTTGCGCAGCGCGCGGGAGATCTTGTTGCGCAGCTGCATGTACTTCGTCCCGCGCAGGCTGAACTCCGCGAGCCGGACGGCCCAGGAGGCGCCCATCTGGTTGACGGTGAAACCGTGACGGACGTAGACCTCGGCGTCCGTGCGCTGGAGCTGCACCCCCACCACGCGCAGCTCCTGCTGCCGGGCGTGCTCCAGGAAGGCGCGCAGCAGGCGTTCGTACGTCTCGGGCGGGGCGAACGGGCCGCCGAACTGGACGGCGTAGTTCCCGGTCCGGCGGTAGTACACGGCACCGTCGGTGCCGGGCAGCGTGAACACCTCCTTGTCGTCGTTCATCGCCAGAAAAGCGCTGGGGTTTTCCGCCTGGGTCCAGTTCCTGATGGCGTGCAGAGTTGTTTCGGGCATGAGGAAAGTAGAGCAGACATCAATTCGCCTCAGGAAGAGGCCGCGAAGCGGGATCAAGGGAACGTCAGACCATGGTCAGCAGCGCGTCAGGACTGCGTCAGAGAACGCTGTAACACTCTTTTCCGACCAGGCTGCACAAGGAATTCAACGGCAATACGGAGGCATTTTCTATGGGGCGGCCGATGGAAACGCCGGGAAAGCGCAGCTATCACCTCTACATCGGCGGTGAGGATGTGGAGAGCGATCACTGGGTGTACACCGTCAGCTCGCGTTCGCTGCTGGAGGACGTCTTCACGAGCGTCAGTCTGAAGCGCGAACTGGAGCGGAATCCGGAGTCGGACGCGGCGAACCACCCGTACGTGGCGGGCCGGTGCGCGGTGGCGAGCGACACGGACATCGACCGGGCCGCCGTGGCAGCCGCGGCGGCGGCTCCGGTGTGGGCGGCCGTCCCGCTGGACGAGCGGATGCGGCTGGGCACCCTGTTCCGCGAGGAACTCCTGCGCCGTCAGGACGAGTTCACCGAGATGCTGATGCTGGAGGGCCATCCGGTCAAACTGGCCCGCTGGGAGCTGAGCTGTCTGCTCCAGGTCTACAGCGAGGAGAGCCTCGGCTGGTACCGGCAGCGGATGCACACCGAGTTCGAGCACGGTTCCCGGCGGCTGATCGTGCGCCGTCAGCCGGACGGTGTGGTCGCGTTCAACCCGCCGCAGAACGCTCCCGCCCCCAGCGCCGCCCTGGCCGTGCTCGCCGTCATGGCGGGCAACGCGGTGGTGGTGCGGGCGCCGCGCAGCATCGCGCTGAGCACGATGTGGCTGATGCGGGACGTGGTGGCACCCCTGCTCGACCAGGTGGGTGCGCCGCCCGGGGTGCTCAACGCGATCTGCGGGAACCCCCGGCAGACCATGGACCGTTGGCTCGAAGACCCGCTGATCAACGACATCTTCTACATCGGCGGGAGCCAGGAGGGCCTGCGGTTCCAGGAGAGCTGCGTGGCCCGCGGCAAGAAGCCGATCCTCGAACTGGCCGGCAACGACGGCATCGTGGTGTGGAAGGACGCCGACGTCGAGCGGGCGGCGCAGGCCATCTCGGAGGCGTTCTACGGCTCCGGCCAGATCTGCATGGTGCCCAACTACGTGCTGGCGCACCCGGAGATCGCCGACCGGCTGGTCGAGGAGGTCGGCAGGCGGGCGGCGGCGATCCGTCCCGGCTATCCGGAGGACCCGGAGGTGCTGCTGTCGCCGGTGCGCCGCAGCGAGCGGTTCTTCGCGCTGCTCCAGCAGGCCCGTGACCGGGGCGCCGAGCTCGTCACCGGCGGCAGCCGGGCCGAGGTGGACGGGACGCCGTCCGAGACGGGCGTCTTCCTCCAGCCGACGGTGCTGCGGGTGGAGGGCCTGACCGAGGCCCGCAAGTACGACGTGGTCCGCGAGGAGACGTTCTTCCCGCTGCTGCCGATCGTGGTGCCCGAACAGGGTTCGGACGACGAGCTGCGCGAGCGGATGATCGCCTTCGTCAACTCCAACGAGTACGGCCTGCGCAACTCGCTGTGGACCGGCTCGGAGGACATCATCGACGACTTCGTGCGCCGGGTGGGCAACGGCGGCCTGCTGAAGGTCAACGACTCCCACATCGGTTTCCTGCCCTACCTGCCGAGCCACGGCGGCACCGGTCTGACCGGCGGCGCCTTCGGCGAGGCCAACTATCCGATGCTCAAGACCTCGCACCTCCAGGGCGTGAGCATCGCGCGGGACGTCAGTCCGCACGAGGCGGTCTTCGGCTCCTGATCCCCGCTCCCCCCATCCCCCTCTCGGAGATCTGCCATGCGATCCCTGACCCTCGCACGCGACGTGTGCGAACGTCATCACCCGGGCCTCCTCGCGGCGCTGGAGTCCCTCCCCTTCACCGAACGCGAGTCGGCGGGTTCCCCGGTGACCGCGCTGCTGCGCGAGCACGACGGACCGGGCCTGCTGGTGCCGCGGGAGTACGGCGGTGCGGGCGCCGGCCTGCTGGACGCGATCCGGGTGCAGCGGGCCGTGGGCTCGGTGTCGCCGTCCCTCGCGGCGGCGAGCGCGATGCACCACTTCACCGTCGCCATGCTGTTCGAACTCGCCGCGGACAGCGGGCGGCTGACGCCCGCGCAGACGAAGCTGCTGCACGGCATCGCGCCGGAGCGGCTGCTGCTGGCCTCCGGCTGGGCGGAGGGCCGTACCCAGCAGAACATCCTGCTCCCGTCGGTGACCGCCTCCCCCACTGACGGCGGCTATCTCCTCAACGGCGTCAAGAAGCCGTGCAGCCTCGCCCGTTCCATGGACCTGCTGACCGCGAGCATCGCGGTGCCCGGCGCGGACGGCACGCCGGAACTCGCCCTGGCACTGCTGCCCGCCGACTCCGACGGCGTCGCGGTGGAGCCGTTCTGGGCCAACGAGGTGCTGGCGGGCGCGGAGAGCGACGAGGTGCGCCTGACCGACGTGTTCGTGCCGGACGACCTCGTCGTGCGGACCGCGCCGGAGGCCCCGCATCTGCTGGCCGACCTCCAGACGATCGGGTTCATCTGGTTCGAGCTGCTGATCTCGGCGGGCTACGCGGGGGCGGCGACCGCCCTGGCCAGGGCCGTGCTGGAGCGCGGGCGCGGT
>NZ_JBTYMC010000306.1:0-7870 GCF_054880855.1 Streptomyces sp. S6
GTGCAGCGGGACCAGGTCAGGTGCTGGCCGGTGGTGGAGCGCGGCGGGCGACTTGCCGGCGTCCGGGTGGGAGCGGAGGGGGACCCGGCCGCCGCGCAACCGCGTGACCTGGTGGGCCAGCTTGGTGGCGGCCGTCTCCAGGTCCGGTGTGGAGGCCGCGGCCCGGAGTTCGTCGGTCACCGCGAGCAGTGCGGACAGGTGCCCGGCGAGCTGGATGTCCAGCTCTTCCTCGCGGGAGCGGTGCGGCACGTCGGAGGCGTGGACCGGGGTGGTGTGGACCGACTTCGTGCGGATTGGCTCGTACATAGGAGGGCCTCCTGTGCGCTGACAGGAAGCCATCCTAGCTTGGATTCTGTCTAAAGTTGGCAGGACTACAGGATTGGGGGCGGGTGGTTACCGTCGGTCAGGGCTGCCCGTACCCGTCGAGGAACCGCCCGATCCGCGTCACCGCGTCCTTGAGATCCGTGGCCGTCGGCAGCGTCACCACCCGGAAGTGATCGGGCTCGGGCCAGTTGAAGCCGCTGCCCTGGACGACCATGATCTTCTCCTGCCGCAGCAGGTCCAGGACCATCCGCCGGTCGTCCTTGATCTTGTAGACCTGCGGATCGAGGCGGGGGAAGAGGTACAGCGCCCCCTTGGGGCGGACGCAGGTCACGCCGGGGATCTGCGTGAGCAGCTCGTACGCCGTGTCCATCTGTTCCTTCAGCCGCCCGCCCGGCAGCACCAGCTCCTTGATCGACTGCCGCCCGCTGAGCGCGGCGACGACCCCGTGCTGTCCCGGCATGTTCGCGCACAGCCGCATGTTCGCGAGGATCGTGAGGCCCTCGATGTAGGAGTCGGCGTGCGCGCGGGGCCCGGAGATCGCCATCCATCCGACGCGGTACCCGGCGACCCGGTACGCCTTGGACATGCCGTTGAACGTGAGGGTGAGGAGATCGGGCGCGACGGATGCCGTCGCCGTGTGCGTGGCGCCGTCGTACAGGATCTTGTCGTAGATCTCGTCCGAGCAGACCAGCAGGTTGTGGCGGCGCGCGATGTCGGTCAGACCCCGGAGCATCTCCTCGTCGTACACCGCGCCCGTCGGGTTGTTCGGGTTGATGATGACGAGCGCCTTCGTCCGGTCCGTGACCTTGCGCTCGATGTCCGCGAGGTCCGGCATCCAGTCGGACTGCTCGTCGCAGCGGTAGTGGACGGCCGTCCCGCCGGACAGCGCCACGGCCGCCGTCCACAGGGGGTAGTCCGGGGCGGGGACGAGGACCTCGTCGCCGTCGTCGAGCAGCCCCTGCATCGCCATGACGATCAGCTCGGAGACGCCGTTGCCGATGAAGACGTGCTCGACGTCCGTCTCGATGCCCAGCGTCTGGTTGTGCATGACGACCGCGCGCCGGGCGGCGAGGAGGCCCTTCGCGTCGCCGTAGCCGTGGGCCGTCGAGACGTTCCTGAGGATGTCCTCCAGGATCTCCGGCGGGCACTCGAAGCCGAAGGCGGCCGGGTTGCCGGTGTTCAGCTTGAGGATGCGGTGACCTGCCGCCTCCAGCCGCATCGCCTCCTCAAGAACCGGGCCCCGGATCTCGTAACAGACGTTGGCGAGCTTTGTGGACTGGATCACCTGCATGTCTGGGAGCTTACGGCCCGGTTACCGGACCTGGGGCGTGTTTTGCGCCACGTGGGGGTGAAGGGTGTGCGGCTGAAACTGACTCCTTGTTCCTGGCGGGACGGGTGTTGATTATGTGCATGACAAGCAGCTTGTCAGTCATGACAGCAGCCAGATCAGAGGGGACCCCACATGAGAAAGCCTCTCGTCGCCGCGATTTTCGCCCTGGCCCTGGCCGGAGCGGGTGCGGCCCCCGCCGTCGCGGCGCCGGCCGCCGCACCGGCGATGACCACCACCAGCACCGCCACCCAGGCCAAGGCGCCCGCGCTGAAGGCCGTCACCCTCGCCGGCACGGTCGCGCTCAGCAACTGTTCCGGCTCCGTGATCCGCTTCCCGAACTCCCTGGACACCGACCCGGCGCTGGTCATGTCCAACGGCCACTGCCTGACCTCCGGGTTCCCGGCCCCCGGCGAGGTCGTCGTCAACCAGGCGTCCAGCCGGACCTTCAGCCTGCTCAACGCCTCCGGCACCAAGGTCGCGACCCTGCGGGCGAGCAAGCTGGCGTACGCGACGATGACCGACACGGACGTGTCGATCTACCAGCTCACCAGCACCTACGCGACGATCCGCGGCAGCTACGGGATCTCGCCGCTCACCGTCCAGGACACCCACCCGACCGCCGGCACCGCGATCACCGTGGCCTCCGGGTACTGGAAGCGGCTCTACAGCTGCAACATCGACGGCTTCGCCTACCGGATCAAGGAGGGCGACTGGACCTGGAAGGACTCGGTCCGCTACACCTCCGCCTGCCAGACCATCGGCGGCACCTCCGGCTCCCCGGTCGTCGACCAGGCCACCGGCAACGTCGTCGCCGTCAACAACACGGGCAACGAGGACGGCGAGCGCTGCACCGTCAACAACCCGTGCGAGGTCTCCGAGACCGGGGCCGTGACCGTCCGTCAGGGCATCAACTACGCCCAGGAGATCTACCAGATCCCGGCCTGCTTCAAGGCCGGCAACCAGCTCGACCTGAACGCCTCCGGCTGCGTCCTGCCGAAGCCGTAAGGGAGTTCGTGTGCGGGGGCCCGTCCCACGGGACTGAGACGGGCCACCCCGCCGCACCTCTAGAAGAACGTCCGTACGTATTCGGCCACCGTGCCGTCCGCCTCCACCACCGGGATCAGCGGCCACTTCTCGAACGTCGTGCACGGATGCGACAGCCCGAACCCGACCCAGTCACCGACCTCCAGGTCCACACCCGGTTCGGTCGCCAGCCACGCGTGCTGATCCGAGAGCGCGGTCACCGAAACGCCGTCCGCCGTACGGGTGTTGCCACCGCGCCGGATCACCTCGACGACCGGCAACCCCAGGTCGTACGCGACATCCCGCTTGCCCGCGTTGACGAACGCCTGGTGCGGGGTCGGCCGGGAGACGACCTGCGCCCAGAGGCGGAACGCCGGTTCCAGGGCGCCCTCTTCGGGGACCCGGTTGAAGGGCGTGCGGTCGCGGTAGTGCAGGTGGTCGTGGGTGACGTACGCCCCCGAGCGCAGCAACTTCAGCACCGGCGCCGAGAGTTCGGGGATCTCCGCGAGGCCGTCCGCAACCGCGTCGAACCACTCGCTGCCGCCCGCGCTGACGACGATCTCGTCGACCCCGGCGAACCGGCCGGCGCCGTCGAACTCCGCGGCGAGCGCGACGAGTTGCCGTGTCCACTCCCGCACAGCCGCCGCCGTCGCGTCCGGCACCTGAGCCTCGTACCCGGCGACGCCCACGAGCCGGAGCGTGCGCGTCTTCGCGACGGCCTCGGCGACCGACGAAGCTTCTGCGGCGGTCCGCGCCCCGGTACGCCCCTCCGGGCCCGCCGCGAGTTCGACGACGACCTCCAACGGGCGTACCGCACCCGCCTCTTGGAGGGCCGCGTCCATCAGCTCGACGCCGCGTACGGAGTCGGCGTAGCAGATGTGGCGGAAGGCGGGGTCGGCGTCCTGTTCGGCGGCGAGCCAGCGCAGGGCGGCGGGGTCGACGAGCTGGTTGGCGAGGAAGACACGGGAGACGCCGAACGCCCGTGCCACGCGGACCTGGTGGGGCATGGCGAGGGTGATGCCCCAGGCGCCGTGGGCGAGTTGACGGTGGAAGAGGGCCGGGGCCATCGTCGTCTTGCCGTGCGGGGCGAAGGCGAGGTCGTGGTGGGTCGTATACCGCTCCAGGAGCGCGAGGTTGTGGGTCAGGCGCTCGGCGGAGAGGGTGAGGACGGGGGTGGGGAAGCCGTCCGTGAAGAGGTTGCGGCGCTCGGCCGTCAACTCCGCGACCGTGCGGCCGTCCGCGTCCGGGGGGAGGCCCTTGAAGCGGTGGTCGAGGCGCTCCTCGGCCAGGGAGGCCAGGGCGGCCGGGGTGGTGGGGCGGGTCAAGGACACTCCCGGTCGTAGCTCTGTCGTATAACGAAGTCGGGGTCGGCTGTGTGCGGCACAGGATCGTCGACCATACTGCCCGCTGTGGACCAGCGCATAGGATCGAGCAGCAAGCCCCTGGAGGGCGCCGGTTTCGACCCGGCCTTCATCCCCGGGCTCACCGCGCCCGCGCCGGCTCAGGCCGCGAAGGAGCCCGCGGAGGCCGTGCCCGAGGACGCCGTGCCCGAGGAGGACGAGGCGGTTGTGGAAGCGGTTGCCGAGACGGAACCGGAGTCCGAGGAAGAGGCACCCGTCGACGGCCCCGTCTTCGAGGCGGCCGACCGGCGTGCCTCGGTCACCGCCGACCACAAGGGTGTCCGGCTCGCCCTCGACGACCAGAACTGCGAGTTCCGGTGGGACGAGATCGGCGCCGTCGAGACGGAGACGAACCGCTTCGGCAAGCGGTTCACCATCACCGTCCACACACCCGACCGGCGCTGGTACCCGATCGAGATCGAGGCCAAGTCCCGGTCCGAATTCCCGGAGTGGGAGCGGCAGTTGGACGCCGTCCTCGACGCGTACTTCGAGGACGGCGCCACCTCGGAGGAAGAGACCGAGGAACAGCCTCAGGACTAGCAGTACTGAGCCTGCTTGCCGATCGAGCGGTACATGCAGTCCGAGTTCTCCAGGAGTTGCAGTACCGCGTCCCGGTTGCGTGCCGTCTCCCGCTCGATCACCTCGTCGGGCGGGTAGAAACCGCCGCCGCCGTCCGACGGGTACATCTCGAAGGTGTACGAGAAGATCTTGTGCACCCCCCAGAGGTAGTCGTCGATCGACCCGTCCGTGATGTACAGGTCGCTCGACTGCTCCGGGGTGTACCCGTTGCTGGCCGCCATCTTCTGCCCGACGGCCTTGAACGCGGCGTTGTCGTCGGCGGTCATGCCGGTCGTGGTGTCCGCGTTGGTGTAGCCGAACGGCCACAGCACGAGTTCGCTGTACGTGTGGAAGTCGATGCCCGCCTTGATCTGCTGGACCCCGCCGACGACCCGGCTGCGCACGAAGTCGGCGACGACCTTCACCTCGGGCGCGGACTCGGCGGACGCGCCCCGGTACGTCTCCGACGACTTCGACCCGGAGGAGCCGCCGCAGCAGCCCCAGCGGTAGTCCCAGTTCCGGTTGAGGTCCGTACCGACCGCCGAGGAACCGGAGTTGGGCTGCCGGTTCTTGCGCCAGGAGCGGTACGAACCGGTGGCGATGTCGTACTCGCCACCGTCCGGGTTGAGGTCCGGGATGATCCAGATCTCGCGTGAGTTCACCATGTTCGTGATCCGTGAGTCGCTGCCGTACCCGGCGCCGAACTCGCGGATCAGGTAGAGCGCCATCTCGACGGTGAGGTGCTCGCGGGCGTGCTGGTGGTGCGTGAACAGCACCTCGGGCTCGGCCTCGTCGGTGCCGACGTTGTCGCTGATCTTGATGGCGTAGATGTCCCGGCCGGAGTACGACTTCCCGATCACGCGCTTGCTCATGATGCTCGGGTAGGCCGCGAGCCGCTGGTCGATCTCCGCGTTCATCTCGGCGTAGTTGTGGTACCGGGAGTCCGCCGAGGGGAAGTCGAAGAGGCGTGCCTCGCCCGCCGCGAGACGGTTCGGGGCGGCGCCGAGCGGGGTGACGTCGTAACCGGCTGCCGTCAGTTTCCTGATCTGGTCGGCGCGGCCGGAGACGACGACGGTCTCGGAGTCCACCTCGTCGATGCTGACGCCGGCCCGCAGGATCGCCGTGCGGACCGGTGAGGTGTTGTTGCGCACGTGGATCTCGTACTGGCGGATGTCGTCCGCCGCCGGGGCGGCCTTGGCGGCGCTGTCCGCCGAGGCGCTGGTCACCGAGGCGGAGACGGGGGCGGCGAGGGCCAGGGCGAGGAGGGTGGCGAGGACGGCGGTGCGTCTGCCACGTCGGGCACTTGAGCCGCGGATACGAAGGCGCATGAGGTCTCCTTGAGTCTCCAGGTCCGTCCGGATTGTCCGGAGGGGTGGGGGTGGAGCGGGGGAGCTTTGCTGTGTACGAGCTGTGCGGCGTGTCGCTCATGGTCAGGGTTATGGCATGAGCAGGTCAATAGCGCCCATGTTCTGGGGGCGCGCGCCATGGGGCGTGCCCTCTTGCGGCTCCCGCGACTTTGCGCATGCTTGACCAACATGGCGGACACCACGGGAAACCCCACGACCGACGCCCTCCCCACCCCCACACCCCGCAAGGCCAGTTGGCGGCACATCGGACCCGGCGTCGTCGTCGCCGCGACCGGCGTCGGCGCCGGTGACCTCGTCGCCACACTCATCGCGGGCAGCAACTTCGGCTACACCCTGCTCTGGGCGGCCGTCGTCGGCTGCCTCGTCAAGATCTCCCTCGCGGAGGCCGCCGGACGCTGGCATCTCGCCACCGGCCGCACCCTGTTCGACGGCTGGGCGAGCCTCGGCCGCTGGACCCTCTGGTTCTTCGGCGTGTACGCCGTGGTCTGGGGGTTCGTGTACGGCGCGGCGGCGATGTCGTCCAGCGCGCTGCCCCTCCAGGCGCTGTTCCCGGACGTGATGGACCTCAAGTGGTGGGCCGTCGCCTGCGGGCTCTCCGGCCTCGTCTTCGTCTGGTTCAACCGGTACGCCGTCTTCGAGAAGGTCATGACGGTGCTGGTCGGCGTGATGTTCGTCGTAACCGTCTACCTGGCGATCCGCGTCACCCCGAACCTCCCCGACGCCTTCGCCGGCCTCCTGCCCGTCCTCCCCGACGAGAAGGACTCCGTCCTCAACACGCTCGGCCTCATCGGCGGCGTCGGCGGGACCATCACCCTTGCGGCGTACGGGTATTGGGTCAACGCGAAGGGGTGGACGGACGTCGGCTGGATGAAGGTCATGCGCCTGGACAACCGCGTCGCCTACGCGACCACCGGCATCTTCGTCGTCGCGATGCTCTTCGTCGGCGCCGAGTTGCTGCACTCCGCGAACGTCGCCATCGCGAGCGGCGACAAGGGGCTCGTCCAGCTCGGGGACATCCTGGAGGCCGAGTACGGCTCCGCCACCGCCAAGTTCTTCCTGATCGGCTTCTTCGCGACGTCGTACACGTCACTGATCGGCGTCTGGCACGGGGTCAGCCTGATGTTCGCGGACTTCGTGGACCGGCTGCGGACGGCCGGTGCGGGCAAGGGCGAGGACATCGCCTCCGGCGCCCGCGAACGCTCCTGGCCCTTCCGCGCGTACCTCCTCTGGCTGACCTTCCCTCCGATCGTCCTGCTCTTCCAGGGCCAGCCCTTCCGCCTGATCATCCTCTACGGCGTCCTCGGCGCGGCCTTCCTCCCCTTCCTGGCGCTGACCCTCATCTGGCTCCTCAACTCCGGCCGCACACCCGCCGCTTGGCGCAACGGGCCGCTCAGCAACGGGATGCTCGTGGTCGCGGGGGTGCTGTTCGTGGTGCTGTGTGCGAAGCAGGTGTGGGACCAGCCGTGGTCGGAGTTCTTCTGAGAGAGCCCGGCAGTAGGCGTCACTTCAGGCGTTTGGTGGTGGGGCGGTCGTTCCAGCGGTAGCGCGGTGTCGCGTGGCGGATGAGCATGCGTAGCGTGACGATTGCGGCGGCCAGGTAGAGGTAGAAGTCCACGACGCGGCTGCGTTTCTCGGTGCAGCGCCGCAGTTTGCCGAAGCTGTTCATCCACGCGTGGCTGCGCTCGACCACCCATCTCTTGCCGGCCTGGAGCGGCGCGGGGACGCCCTTGCGGGCGATCTCGCCGGTGAAGCCCAGCTCCGCGAGCGCGTGGCGGGTCTTGTCGCTGTCGTAGCCGCGGTCGAGGTTCACGTTGACCTGGTCCGGGAGCTCGCCGACCTGCTCCTTGACGGCTTCGAGGGTGGGGACG
>NZ_JBTYMC010000307.1:0-7822 GCF_054880855.1 Streptomyces sp. S6
CCGTCCCCGCGACCGCGCTGGCCCTGCGCCGCATCGGCCGTCCGGTGCCGAACGCGGCGCTGCTCGGCGAGCTGGCCGCGCTGACCGGCTGTGTGGGGATCGACGCGCTGACCGAGGCGATCCACGACCGCTTCCCGGGCCGACTGGGACCGGCCAACGCGGAGGCCGCTCGGGAGGCGTACGCATTCGTCCGGAGCCTGGGTGAGGAGCACGCGCATGCTGAAGCAGACTGAGGGGTCACGCGCGGTCGCCGAGACCGTCGCGCACTGCCGGCCGGAGGTGATCGCCGCCTATCCGATCTCCCCGCAGACGCACATCGTGGAGGAGCTGAGCCGGCTGGTGGGGTCGGGGGAACTCGGCCGGTGCGAGTACATGGGTGGAGGTGGATCGAGCGAGGACGTCACACACCCCACCGACGTGATCACATCCCTCTCCCACCCCACCGAGCGCGGCGCCGGCACCCGGCGCCGTGCGAAGGGACGAGTTCAGCAGCCCGTCTTCCAGGTGTGGGAGTCCCCGCTGTCATTGCCCCAGCCGTTGCTCGCGATCTCCTGTCCGGGGGCGAGGCAGACGGTGCCGAGACCGATCCAGCCGGGGTTCTCGTAGACCTGGACGTGGTCCTTGATGCCAGGGCCCGAGATGCCGTGGTTGGCCCAGGAGGAGTCCGCGTCCTCGATGCCGGGCTCCCAGTTGCCGTCGTCGCCCGACCAGTTCCAGCGCTGGCCGCCGTAGTCGGCGTCGGTCCAGGCGCAGAAGTTGCCGCTCGGGCAGGACGCGGCGTACGCGGTGTTCGTGACGGTGGCGGCGGTGAGCAGGGCGAGGGGATGCTTCATGAGGGGGTTCCTTCATCAGTGTGCGTCGTGCAGGACGCGGGCCGAGATGTCGAGTGCGTGGGAGCGCAGCCGACGCCATTCGGTGACCTCGGAGCGGTGCCGGGCTCGGACGGTGTCCAGGCCGGTGCCTTCGTGAGCGGCTTCCGCCTTGAGGTTGTTGACGACGGTGTATACCTGGAACCAGCGTTTCTCGTCCCCGTACAGCGTGCGCTGGGCGGCGGCGAGGCAGCCGTCGGTGTGGGCGCGTACGGAGATGCCGCCCGCCAGGGTCAGGGAGAGTTCGGCGGGCGGGCGCCCGAACAGGGCGTCGGCGACGCGCTGTTGTTCCTCGGTGCTGCCCGGCTGCGGTCCGGGCCGGGGCGGGGTGAGGCCCTGGCGGGTCAGACAGCGGTCGGTCAGCGCCTGTTGGGCGGCTTTGACGGTGTCGTCGGGCGACAGAGGGCGGGAGGCGGGGCTGTTCGCGCAACCGCCGAGGCCGAGCAGCGTGATCGCGACGAGAGCGAGCGGCCGGAGGTGCACGGCGGTCAGCCCTGGTCGCAGCCCATGGTGTTGTCGCCGACTCCGTCGAGTTTCCTCCCCCAGCTCCAGTTCTCGTCGTGGTCGCCGGGGTAGATCGCCCGGTAGAGGCAGCCGGTGGCGGTGTAACTGATGGCGTAGACGGTGCTGTTGACGCTGGATTCGAAGGAGACGGCGCCCCGCTGTGTCCCGTTCTCCGCCTCCGCGTAGCCGGGCGGTCCGTAGCACCACGCCTGGCCGTGCTGGCCGATCCCGGTCCAGAAGCAGACCTTCCCCGGCACCCTGCCGGCCTGTGCCTCCGCCGTGGCCGGCAGAAGCGCGGCCACGGCGGCGAGGAAGGTGAGGACGAGTGCGGATGTTCGTTTCATTCTGGCGGCCCCAAAGCGGTCTTGACCACTGTGTGCAACCAGACTGCCCCACCCGGCATCCCGCAAGCGTCCGACTTCGCCCCTTTCGGTGACGATGTGTGACTGTCATCCCGATGTCAGCCGACGTACTCCCCGACAGCCGCCTTGAGTTCGGCCAGTCCCTTCTTCGCGTCGGTGAAGAACATCCCGGTCCTCGGATCGGTGTACAGCTCGTTGTCGATGCCCGCGTACCCGTGGCCCATGGACCGCTTGATGACGACGACGCTGCGGGCCTTGTCGACGTCGAGGATCGGCATGCCCGAGACGGCGTTGCCGGGCCGGCGGGCGGCCGGGTTGGTGACGTCGTTGGCGCCGATCACCAGGGCCACGTCCGCCTGGGGGAACTCGGGGTTGACGTCGTCCATCTCCTTGAGCTGGGTGTAGGGCACGTCCGCCTCGGCGAGCAGCACGTTCATGTGGCCCGGCATCCGGCCGGCGACGGGGTGGACGGCGTAGCTGACGTCGACGCCGTGGTCGGTGAGCAGCTGTGCCAGGGCGCCGAGTTCGTGCTGGGCCTGGGCCGCGGCGAGGCCGTACCCGGGGACGAGGATCACCTTGTGCGCGTAGGCGAGCTGGATCGCCACGTCGTCCGCCGACAGGGAGCGCACCTGGGCCGGGGCTCCCCCACTCGCCGCAGGAGTGCTGTCGCCGGTGCCGAAGCCGCCGACGACGACGTTCGCGACGGAGCGGTTCATGGCGTCGGCCATCAGCTTGGTGAGGATGCCGCCCGAGGCGCTGACGAGCATGCCGGCGACAATCAGCGCGGTCTCGTTCAGCACGAACCCGGCCATCGCGACCGCCGAGCCGGTGAAGGCGTTGAGGAGGGCGATGACGACGGGCATGTCGGCGCCGCCGATGGGCAGGACCATGCTCACGCCGAACAGCAGCGCGACGGCCGCGAGCCCGTAGAGGGCCGGGCGGGAGTCGGGGGCCAGGACCAGCCAGACCGTGCCCGCGACGAAGGAGACCGGCAGCAGGACGTTCAGCAGCCGCGCGCCGGGGAACACCACCGGTGCTCCGGAGACGACGCCCTGGAGTTTCCCGGCGGCGATCAGCGATCCGGAGAAGGTGACGGCGCCGATCACGATGTCGAGGGCGCCGGGCAGCGAGACCCGGGCGCCGAGTCCCGCCGGATCGGCGGACTGGAGCAGGTCGTCCACGGCGATCAGCGCCGCCGCGCCGCCGCCGACGGCGTTGAAGACGCTGACCAGTTGGGGCATCGCCGTCATCTTCACCTCGCGCGCCGCCCACAGTCCGAGGGCGGCGCCGACGAGGCCCCCGCAGGCCAGGACGAGCCAGCCGGTGCGGCTGATGGTGCCCTCGTCGGCGACGAGCCACACGGTGGCGGCGATCGCGACGGACATCGCGGCGGCCGACAGGGTGTTGCCGCGCCGGGCGGTGCGCGGGTGGTTCATCAGATGCAGGCCGAGGACGAAGCAGGCCGCGGCGGCCAGGAACACGTAGTGGACGGTGTCGGAGACGTTCATGACACTCGCTCCTCCTTCTTCGCGTCCGCGCGCGGCCGGGCCCGGAACATCTCCAGCATCCGGTCGGTGACGACGTATCCGCCGACGACGTTCATCGCGCCGAACACCATCGCGGTGAAGGCGAGGGCGTAGCCGGGCCAGGTGTGCGCCTGCGCGGCGATGAGCATGGCGCCGACGACGACGATGCCGTGCACCGAGTTGGAGCCGGACATCAGCGGGGTGTGCAGCGTCGCGGGCACCTTGCTGATGACCTCGACGCCGACCAGCACGCTCAGCACGAACACGGTGATCGCGGTGAGCAGATCGAGGCCGTTCACGGTGTGTCGCCTCCCGTCAGGGCTCCGGTGATCTCGTCCGCCGGGTCGAGGACGAGTGCGCCGTCCCGCACCAGGTGGCGCAGGAGGGCGACGAGGTTGCGGGCGTAGGCCGTGGACGCGGCGGTGGCCATCGCGGAGGGCAGCCGTCCGGCGCCGATCACGGTGACGCCGCCCGCGAGGACGTCCGTCTTGTCGGGCTCGGAGCCCTCGACGTTGCCGCCGAGGTCGCTCGCGGCGAGGTCGACGACGACCGACCCGGGCCGCATCCGCTTCAGCGTGTCGCGGCTCACCAGGAGCGGCGGCCTGCGGCCGGGTACCTGGGCGGTGGTGACGACGATGTCGCAGCGGGCGATGTGGTCGTCGAGGGCGGCTCGCTGGGCCCGCTGCTCCTCGGCGGTCAGCTCCCGTGCGTAGCCGCCGCGTGCGGTGCCCGGTTCCTCGTCCGGCGGGCTCTGGATGTCGAGGAACCGGGCGCCCAGTGACTCCACCTCCCCTCGGGACTCGGGGCGTACGTCGTACGCCGTAACGGTGGCGCCGAGGCGGCGGGCCGTGGCGATGGCCTGGAGTCCCGCCACGCCGGCGCCCAGGACGAGGACCTGCGCCGGGCGCATGGTGCCCGCCGCGGTGGTCAGCATCGGGAGGAAGCGGTCGTAGGCGTCGGCGGCGACGAGGGCCGCCTTGTAGCCGGCGACGTTGGCCTGTGAGGTGAGGGCGTCCATCGACTGGGCCCGGCTGAGGGTGCGCGGCAGCAGGTCGAGGCTGACCGTGCGTACCCCGCGCTCGCGCGCCTCGCGTACGCACGCCGGTCCCAGCAGGCCCGCGAGGACCTGCCCGGCCCGCAGCGAGCGAGCGCTGTCCGCGTCCGGCGGTCCCACGCACAGGACCGCGTCGGCGCGGGCGTACAGTTCCCCGGCGGTGACGATCTCGGCGCCTGCGGCGGTGTAGTCGGCGTCGGTGAACCAGGCGCCGGAGCCGGCCCCGGTCTCGACCAGGACGTCGAGGCCGTCCTTGCGCAGGAGGGCGACGGCCTCGGGGACGAGGGCGACGCGGCGTTCGCCGGGTGCCCGCTCCCGGGGTGCGCCCACGGTGACGGTGGCCATGGTGTGCTGCCTCTCTCCGGGGCCCGGCAGCACCGGGCCCCGGTGCTCAGAACTCGAAGACCAGCCGTGCTTCGGCCCGGCCGCCGAGGACTTCGTCGAAGGAGTCGTTGACCTGCTCCAGGCGCCGGGGTTCGGCGATGACCTGGGTGCGTCCGGCGGCGTGCAGCGCGAACACCTCGGTCAGGTCCTGCCGGGTGCCGACGATGGAGCCGATGACGGAGATGCCGCCGAGCACGGTCTCGAAGATCGGCACCGGGATCTTCGCGTCGTCGGCGGGCAGCGCGACCATGACGAGCCGTCCGCCCCGGTTGAGGGACCGGTACGCCTGCTCGAACGCCTTGGGCGCGGCGGCGAGGACGACGGCGACGTCCGCGCCGCCGGCCTTCCTGATCTCCTGGACCGGGTCGTGGGTGCGGGCGTTGACGGTCTGGTCGGCGCCGAGGCGGTGGGCGAGGCCCAGCTTGTCGGGTTCGAGGTCGACCGCGGTGACGAAGCCGCCGACCAGGCGCGCGTACTGGAGCGCGAGGTGGCCGAGGCCGCCGATGCCGAAGACGGCGACCCGCTCGGCCGGGGTGACCCGGGCGACCTTGACCGCCTTGTAGGTGGTGACGCCGGCGCAGGTCAGCGGGGCGGCGTCGAAGGACGACACGCCGTCGGGCACCCGGACGACCGCGGCGGCGTTCGCGACGGCGTACTCGGCGTAGCAGCCGTCCACGGAGTAGCCCGTGTTGGTCTGGGAGGCGCACAGGGTCTCCCAGCCGGAGACGCAGTGCCGGCAGGTGCCGCAGGACGAGCCGAGCCAGGGCACGGCGACGCGGGTGCCGGTCAGGCCGGCGGGGACGCCCGCGCCGACCGCCCGTACGACGCCGACGCCCTCGTGGCCGGGGACGAACGGCGGGACGGGCTTGACGGGCCAGTCGCCGTGGGCGGCGTGGATGTCGGTGTGGCAGAGCCCGGACGCCTCCATCCGTACGAGCACCTGGCCTGGGCCGGGCTCGGGGACGGGCAGGTCCCGGATCTCCAGGGGCTTGCCGAAGTCGGTGACCACCGCTGCCTTCATGGTGTGCGCTCCTCAACTGGCTCTGGTCCGGGACGGCCTCGCCCGGGTCACGAAGTGCAGCCCGTCCCCGGCTGCGAGGGAGAAGCCGCCCGGTGTGCCCTCTTCGACGTCCAGGACGAGGAAGGGGCGGCCGAGGGCCTCGTACTGGTCGGCGTTCATGTGGAAGGTGCAGCCCTCCACGACGCCGACGAGCATGTCGCCGTCCCCCAGGGCGAATTCGCCGCCGGGGAAGCACATGGGGTCGCTGCCGTCGCAGCAGCCCGCGGACTGGACGAACATCACCGGTGCGCCGTGGGCGGTGCGCAGGGCCGCGATGGCCCTGCGCGCCGCGCCGGTGGCCGTGACGCGTCCGGCGGTGCCGGGGCGCGGTTTCACGGGGTGCCTCCTGGAGCGGCCCGGACTAGAACAGCCCGAGCGGCTTGTCGCTGTAGCTGACCAGCAGGTTCTTGGTCTGGCTGTAGTGGTCGAGCATCATCTTGTGGGTCTCGCGGCCGATGCCGGAGACCTTGTAGCCGCCGAAGGCGGCGCCTGCCGGGTAGAGGTGGTAGCAGTTGGTCCAGACCCGGCCGGCCTTGATGGCGCGGCCCACCCGGTAGGCGCGGGCGCCGTCGCGGCTCCACACCCCGGCGCCGAGGCCGTAGAGGGTGTCGTTGGCGAGGGCGAGGGCCTCGGCCTCGTCCTTGAAGGTGGTGACCGCGAGGACGGGTCCGAAGATCTCCTCCTGGAAGACCCGCATCCGGTTGTTTCCCCTGAGGACGGTCGGCTCGTAGAAGTAGCCGTCCGTGAACCGGCCGCCGAGGTCGGCGCGCTGTCCGCCGACGAGCACTTCGGCGCCCTCCTCGGCGCCGACGGCGACGTAGGAGGCGATCTTCTCGACCTGCTGACGGGAGACCTGGGGGCCCATCATGGTGGCGGTGTCGAGGGGGTCGCCCAGCTTGATCGCGCGGATGCGCTCCAGGCAGCGCCCCATGAACTCCTCGTAGATGTCCTCCTGGATCAGGGCGCGGGAGGGGCAGGTGCACACCTCGCCCTTGTTGAACGCGTAGAGCACCAGTCCTTCGACGGCCTTGTTCAGGAAGTCGTCGTCGGCCGCGGCCACGTCGCTGAAGAAGATGTTCGGCGACTTGCCGCCCAGCTCCAGGGTGACGGGGACGATGTTCTGGGAGGCGTACTGCATGATCAGGCGGCCGGTGGTGGTCTCGCCGGTGAAGGCGACCTTGGCGATGCGCTTGTTGGTGGCGAGCGCCTTGCCGATCTCGGCGCCGGGTCCGTTGACCACGTTGAGGACGCCGGGCGGCAGGATGTCGCCGACGACCTCCATCAGCTTGAGGATCGACCACGGCGTCGGGGACGCCGGCTTGATGACGGAGCAGTTGCCGGCGGCGAGCGCCGGGGCGAGCTTCCACGCGGCCATCAGCAGCGGGAAGTTGAACGGGATGATCTGGCCGACCACGCCCAGCGGCTCGTGGAAGTGGTAGGCGATGGTCTCCTTGTCGATCTCGGTGATCTCGCTCTCCTCGGCGCGGATCGCGCTCGCGAAGTAGCGGAAGTGGTCGGCGGCGAGCGGGATGTCGGCGGCGAGGGTCTCGCGGACGGGCTTGCCGTTCTCCCAGCTCTCGGCGACGGCGAGTTCCTCGCGGTGGGCGTCGATGGCGTCGGCGACCTTGTTGAGCACGGCGGCCCGCTGGGCCGTGGTCGCCTCGCCCCAGGTGTCCTTGGCGGAGTGGGCGGCGTCCAGGGCGAGTTCGATGTCCTCGGGTCCGGACTTCGGGACCTCGCAGATCGGGCGGGCGGTGGCGGGGCACAGGTTCGGCGTGTACTGCCCGGTGGTCGGGGCCTGCCACTTGCCGCCGATGAAGTTCTCGTAGCGCGGTGCGACGTCGACGGGGCTGCCCGGCGCGCCCGGAGGCTCGTACTTCATGTTCGTCCCCTTTCCGGTGACGACGGTCGGGCTGATGTTCAGCACGTTAGGCGGGGGAACGCTGCAACCGCGCTGCATGCCGGGTGGGTTGGGCCAGGGCGGCTTTTTCGAGGTGCTGTGCGCGGGCCGCGGCGGCGGCGCGCTGCGGTGAGCCGCCGGGCAGGCAGCGGGCGAGCGCGGT
>NZ_JBTYMC010000308.1:0-7777 GCF_054880855.1 Streptomyces sp. S6
CATCAACAAGTTCAAGGAATGGCGGGGGCTGGCCACCCGCTACGACAAGACACCCGAGAGCTACGCCGCCGGACTTCACCTGCGCGGATCCATCCTCTGGTTACGCAGCCTACCAGCCCTCCCGTGATCGCAACCCAGAACACGCCCTAGGGGCGCGGGGAACTGCGCGACCAGCCACAACGAACCCGCACCCGACAAGACACAGCAGGCCCGCGCCCCCGTCCGCTACCTCTCGAACACCGTCCGTCCCCCCACCACCGTCCGCAGGCAGACCGGCAGTTCCCTCCCCGGTGTCAGGTCCGGCAGGCCGGGTGTGCCTGAGCGGGGGTCGGTGGACCAGCGGGAGACTCGGTCGTCGGGGGCCTGGACGATCAGTTCGCCGGTGTGCCAGATGGCGTAGTCGGCGGGGGCGCCGGGAACCAGCGTGCCGGCGTCGTCGCGGCCGAGAGCGCGCCAGCCGCCGCGGGTGTGGGCGGTGAAGGCGGCGCGGACGGAGATGCGGTGGGCCGGGGTGCGGTGGAACGCGGCGGCGCGGACGGCGGCCCAGGGGCCGAGGGGGGTGACGGGGGCGTCGGAGCCGAAGGCGAGGGGGACGCCGGCCTTCAGGAGCCCGGCGAAGGGGTTCAGGGTCCGCGCGCGGCCGGCGCCGAGGCGCTGCGCGTACATGCCGTCCTCCCCTCCCCACAGCGCGTCGAAGACCGGCTGCACCGACGCCGTGAGCCCCAGCTCGGCGAAGGCCGCGATGCTGTCCGGCGTGAGCATCTCCGCGTGCTCGACCCGGTGCCGCCCGGCGCGGACCCGGGCGAGGCCGATCTCCTCGGCGGCTGCCCTGAACCCCTCGGTCACGGCGGTGACGGCGGCGTCGCCGATCGCGTGGAATCCGGCCTGGAGCCCCGCCTCGGCGCAGGCGACGACGTGCGCGGCGACGGCCCCGGCGTCCAGGTAGGCGAGACCGCTGCCGGGGTCGTCGGCGTACGGCTGGTGCAGACACGCCGTGTGGGAGCCGAGGGCGCCGTCGACGAAGAGGTCACCGGCCGCCCCGGCCGCGCCGAGTTCGCGGGCCTTGTCGACGTCCCGCTCCGCCCAGTAGCCGACGACGCGCGGCCCGGCCGACTCGGCGGCGAGCTTCAGCAGGCCCGTGAAGTCGTCCTCGGAGGAGATCTCGGGGCCGCCGCACTCGTGGACGGAGCCGATCCCGAGGGAGGCGGCGTGCGCGAGGGCGCCGCGCTGAGCTGGGGCGGAACACGGTCCGTCGACGCAGGCGAAGTCACGGTGCACAGACTAGGTCCTCGGTCTGACAACGACCCAAACGCCGGGGTGCGCCGGTGGATCACGGGGCTTTCTAGCCCATGTCGGACACCCGGCGTTCGTACGCCTCTGTCACTCGTTCGCGTGAATCCCGGAGGTACCCCGCGAGCAGCCGTTCCGCCTCGGCGCGGTCGCCCGCCCGCAGTGCCTGGTGGATCTGGTGGTTTCGCGCCAGGTACGGCTCGTGCAGCGCGCGCGGGTCGTCCACGAGGTGGAAGGCGAGGCGGAGTTCGGCGAAGACACCGCGCATGAGTTCGTCGGTGCGGGCGCTGCCCGCGAGGGCGACGAGGGCGCGGTGGAAGTGGAT
The DNA here is from genome assembly GCF_054880855.1 of Streptomyces sp. S6. Lineage (NCBI taxonomy): Bacteria > Bacillati > Actinomycetota > Actinomycetes > Kitasatosporales > Streptomycetaceae > Streptomyces > Streptomyces sp. S6. Next base: position 1,616 of record NZ_JBTYMC010000308.1, read on the forward strand.
GTTGGCGGTGCCCAGCGATTTCCAGTCATCTTCGCGCAGCGCCGCCTGCCCGTCGGCGACCGCCTCGGCGAGCGCGTCGAGCGCGAACGGCGGCTCTCCGAGGCCCCGGACGACGGCGCACTCGACCAACGCGCGCGTGCGGTAGATGTCCTCGACGTCCTCGACGGTCAGGACGCGCACGAAGACACCCCGGTTGAGTTCGTGGACGAGCAGCCGTTCGTGGGTGAGCAGCCGGAACGCCTCGCGCAGGGTGTTGCGGGAGACGCCGAGGGCGCCGCCGATGCTGTCCTCGGAGAGGCGGGTGCCGGGCGGGAAGTACCCCTCGGCGATCCGGGTGCGGAGGATGTCCGCGACCCGTTCGGCCGTGCTGGTGCGCCCGAGGAGCGCGCGATCGTCCGCGAGTTCCGTCCGGTGTTCCGCGCGCTGCTGCGCCTGCTCCGTCATGCCCGGAATTCAACCGCAGACATCTCAACGAAACAACGTGAGTATTGAAGGATCGTTCAACGATCCCCTACCTTGCTGTACATCTCGGCCAGATCCCGCACGGCTCATTCCCACGCACTCTCCGTCGCTTCTGCGAGGTGCCCCATGAGCACGACCGACACCCACTCCCCCACGACCGGCGCCGACGACGGCCCCCTGAGCTGGCTGCGCTCCCTCGGCCCGCGCGGGCGACGCGCTTTCGCGGGCGCCTTCGGGGGCTACGCCCTCGATTCGTACGACTACTTCACGCTGCCGCTGAGCATGGTCGCGCTGGCCGCGTACTTCGGCCTCGACAGCGGACAGACCGGCCTGTTCACCACCGTCACGCTGGTCGTCTCCGCCGTCGGGGGCGCGATCGCCGGCGTCCTCGCCGACCGCATCGGGCGCGTCCGCGCGCTGATGATCACGGTCGTCACCTACGCCGTCTTCACCGTCGCCTGCGGCTTCGCGCCCACCTACGAGACCCTGCTGCTCTTCCGCGCCCTCCAGGGCCTCGGTTTCGGCGGCGAGTGGGCCGTCGGCGCGATCCTGGTCGCCGAGTACGCGAGCGACCGGCACCGGGGGCGCACCCTCGGCGCGGTCCAGTCGTCCTGGGCGGTCGGCTGGGGGCTCGCCGCGCTGGTGTACACGCTGGTCTTCACCGTCGTCGACGAGGACCTCGCCTGGCGTGTGATGTTCTGGACCGGCGCGCTGCCGGCCGTCCTCGTGCTGTGGATGCGCCGCCGGGTCCAGGACGCGCCGAAGGCGACCGCCGTCCGCGAGCAGAGCGCCGGCCGGGGCTCGTTCACGGCGATCTTCAAGGGGCCGCTGCTGCGGACGACCCTGTTCGCCGGTCTGCTCTCGACGGGCGTGCAGGGCGGCTACTACACGCTGGCGACCTGGGTGCCGACGTACCTGAAGAACGACCGGGGCCTGTCGGTCGTCGGCACGGGCGGCTATCTGACGTTCCTGATCTCGGGCGCCTTCCTGGGCTACCTGACGGGCGGTTATCTGACCGACCGGCTGGGAAGGCGGCGCAACATCTGGCTGTTCGCGCTGCTGTCGGCGGTGTGTGTCCTCGCCTACACGAACATCCCGCACGGCGCGAACACGCTCCTGCTGGTGCTCGGCTTCCCTCTCGGGTTCTGCATGTCGGCGATCTTCAGCGGTTTCGGCTCCTACCTGGCCGAGCTGTACCCCACGCGCGTGCGCGGCACCGGCCAGGGCTTCACCTACAACACCGGCCGCGCGGTCGGCGCCGTCTTCCCGACCACCGTCGGCTTCCTCGCCGACGGCTGGGGCGTCGGCGGCGCCCTGGTCTTCGGCGCGATCGGCTACGGCATCGCGGCCCTGGCCCTCCTGGGCCTGCCGGAGACCAAGGGGAGGACACTGACGTGAAGACGACGTCCTCGTACGACCGTCCCCTGACGGCCGTCGACCCGCACGCGCACGCGTGGAGCCCGAAAACCGCCCGCGCCCGCATCCGGGAGGGCCTCTCGGGGCCCACGGCCGGCGTGGCGCCGGGCCGCGCCCAGGCCAACCTGATCGCCGTTCCCGCCGACTGGGCGTACGACATGCTGCTGTTCTGCCAGCGCAACCCGAAGCCGTGTCCGGTGCTCGACGTGACCGACGCGGGTTCCTGGACGACGCCGCTGGCCGAGGGCGCCGACCTGCGGACCGATCTGCCACGCTATCGGGTGTGGCGGGACGGGGAACTGGTGGACGAGCCGACGGACGCGCGCGCGTACTGGCGCGACGACCTGGTGGCGTTCCTCGTCGGATGCAGCTTCACGTTCGAGTCGGCGCTGTCCCGGGCGGGCGTCCCGATCCGCCATCTCGAACAGGGCCGCAACGTCCCGATGTACGTCACCGACCGCCTCTGCCGGCCCGCAGGCCGCCTCTCGGGGCCCATGGTGGTGTCCATGCGCCCGGTGCCCGCCCGGCACCTGGAGACGGCCGTACGGGAGACCGGGCTGCTGCCCGCCGTGCACGGCGACCCCGTCCACCTCGGCGATCCGGCGGGGCTCGGGATCGCCGACCTGGGGCGGCCCGACTTCGGCGACCCGGTGGACGCCGGGCCCGACGACATCCCGGTGTTCTGGGCCTGCGGCGTCACCCCGCAGGCGGCGGTCATGGCCTCCCGGCCGCCGTTCGCCCTCACGCACGCGCCGGGGCAGATGTTCGTGACCGACGCCCGCGACGAGCAGTACCGCGTGGGCGCCTCGGCCTTCCGGCAGGAGACGGCATGATCCGAGAGACGGCATGACCTGGGAGACGGAATGATCGATCTGAACGCCGACCTCGGCGAGGGCTTCGGGCGCTGGCGGCTCACCGACGACGAGCAGCTCCTCACCGTCGTCACCAGCGCCAACGTGGCCTGTGGCTTCCACGCCGGGGACCCGGTCACCATGCGGCGCGTGTGCGCGCTGGCGGCCGAGCGGGGCGTGACGATCGGCGCGCAGGTCTCCTACCGGGACCTCGCCGGGTTCGGGCGGCGCGCGATGGACGTGCCGCCCGCCGAACTCGCCGCCGAGGTCGCCTACCAGATCGGCGCCCTGGACGTCTTCGCGCGGGCGGCGGGCGCGCGCGTGGCGTACGTCAAGCCGCACGGCGCGCTCTACAACCGGATCGTCCACGACGAGGACCAGGCCCGCGCGGTCGTCGACGGCGTCCTCCTCGCCGGCCCCCTCCCGGTGCTCGGCCTGCCCGGGTCCCGCTTCCTGGAGCTGGCCGGGGAGGCCGGCCTGACCAGTGTCCCGGAGGCGTTCGCGGACCGCGCCTACACCGAGCGGGGGACGCTCGTCCCGCGCGGGCAGGAGGGCGCGGTCGTCCACGACCCCGACGCGGTCGTCGAACGCTCCCTCGCTCTCGCCGGGTCCGGGCACGTGGTCTCCCACACGGGCGTCTCCGTCGCCGTCCGCGCCCGCTCCCTGTGCCTGCACGGCGACACGCCGGGCGCGGTGGACCTCGCGCGGCGGGTGCGGCGGCGGCTGGAGGAGGCCGGGGTGCGGGTGGAGGCGTTCGCGTGAGGAGAGCTACGGTCGGAAGGAGAGGCGCGCGCGTGTGCGGGTGTGCCGGCGGGGGCGGGGATCTCCGGAGAAGCCGGGAGGTGAACCCGTGAGCACGAACCTCCGCGTCCTCCCCGTCGGCGAGGACGCGCTCCTCGTCGAGGTGTCCACCGGCGCCGAGGCCGAGGCCCTGCACGCCGAGCTGAGCCGTCGCCGCGCCTCGGGAGCGCTCACTGTCCGTGAACTCGTTCCCGCGGCCCGTACGGTCCTCCTGGACGGCCTCACGGACCCCGCCAGGACCGCCGCCGAGCTGAAGGCCGCCGAGATCCCGCCGGTCACCGCCCGGACGGAGGCGGCGGTCGGGATCCCGGTGCGCTACGACGGCCCGGACCTGGCCGAGGTCGCCGCCCTCTGGGGCGTCACCCCGCGTGAGGTGGCCCGCCTCCACGCGTCCACCGAGTTCCGCGTCGCCTTCTGCGGCTTCGCCCCCGGCTTCGGCTACCTCACCGGTCTGCCCGCACGCTACGACGTCCCCCGCCGGAGCACCCCCCGGACCGCCGTCCCCGCGGGCTCGGTCGCCCTCGCGGGCCCGTACACCGGCGTGTACCCGCGCTCCTCGCCGGGCGGCTGGCAGCTGATCGGCACCACGGACGCCGTGCTGTGGGACCACACACGCGTGCCCGCGGCGCTGCTGTCGCCGGGCACGCGCGTGCGGTTCGTCCCGGTGGACCCGGAGGTCCGTCCGTGACCGACCGTGCCCTCGCCGTCGTCCGCGCCGGCGCCCTCACGACCCTCCAGGACCAGGGCCGCCCCGGCCACGCCCACCTGGGCGTGCCGCACTCCGGCGCGCTGGACCCCGGTACGGCGGCCCTGGTCAACAGGCTCGTCGGCAACGCGCCCTCGGCGGCCGTCCTGGAGACCACCCTCGACGGTTGCGCCCTGCGCCCCCGCTGCCCGGTCGCCGTGGCCGTCTCGGGAGCGCCCTGTGCGGTGACCGTGGACGGCCGCCCGGCGCCCTGGGGTGCCCCGGTGCACGTCCCGGCGGGTGCCCTCCTGGAGGTCGGCGCGGCCACCTCGGGCCTCCGCTCGTACGTCGCCGTCTCGGGCGGCTTCCTCGTCGAACCGGTCCTCGGCAGCCGCTCCACGGACCTCCTGTCGGGCCTCGGCCCCGCCCCCCTGACGAACGGCACCGTCCTCCCCCTCGGCAGCCCGTCGGCCCCCTCCACGCGCGTGGACACGGCCCCCCGGCAGGCACCGCCCGCCGAACTGATCCTGCACGTCACCCCGGGCCCTCGCGCCGACTGGTTCACCCCCGAGGCCCTGAACACGTTCACCACGCGCGCGTACCGCGTCTCCCCGGCCAGCAACCGCATCGGCCTGCGCACCGAGGGGCCCGTCCTGGAGCGGGCGCGGACCGGCGAACTCGCCAGTGAGGGCATGGTCCTGGGCGCCGTCCAGGTCCCGCCCGACGGGCATCCCGTCGTGTTCCTCGCCGATCACCCGACGACCGGGGGTTATCCGGTCGTCGCGGTCGTCCGCGCGGGCGATCTCGCGGCGGCGGCACAGGCGGTGCCGGGGATCGCGGTGCGGTTCGTGGGAGTGCGGTGGAGGTGAGTGGGTGTTCGCGTCTCGCGCGCAAGAACACCACCGGCTCAAGCCGCCTCTCCCCGCCGCTCCCCCACGGACACCGCCCCCAGCGCGGCCGACACCGCGGCGGCGGCACTCAGGTCCAGCCGGGCGCTGGTCCCCCGCGCGCGGTGGCGCAGTTCGTCGGCGGCGAGGGTGAGCAGCTGGGGCAGCAGGTCGGTACAGCGCCGGGCGACCCAGGCGCTGCCCCGGGTGGCCAGCCACCACAGGCTCGCCGAACGGGTGGGCACCGGGAACTCCGGTTCCGGGGAGGGCGCCGGGCCGGTCGCCCGCCCGGACTCCGTCAGCAGCGCGTGGAAGCGGGCGGCGAGCTGCCGGTGCCCGCGTTCGCCGGGGTGCAGCCGGTCGGCGCTCCACATCGTCCGGTCGCCGACCCAGGCCCCTTCGGCGGCGTGCAGGTGGACGGCGCCGTGCCGCTCGGACAGCGCGTGGACGACCGTGTTGACGGCCCGCCCGCGCCGGGCGAGCGGCCGGGCGAGCGCCCCGGGGAGGCCGAGCATCTCCCCGGGGTCGGGCAGACAGGCGGTCAGCAGGGTCACGCCCCGGCGCGCGAAGGCGCCGTAGACCGTGTCCAGGCGGGTGGCGACGGCCTGGATGTCGAACGTGCAGCGCAGGGTGTCGTTCACGCCGACGACGACGGAGACGACGTCCGGCCGCAGCGCCAGGGCCGTCGGCAGTTGGCGCTCCACCACGTCCCGGGTCTGCGCCCCGCTCACCGCGAGGTTGGTGAACGTGGCCGGTTCCCCGCCGAGCCCGCCCGCCAGCAGCGCCGCCCAGCCCCGCCAGCCGTCACCCACGGGGTCGCCGACGCCTTCCGTCAGCGAGTCCCCGAGGGCGACGAAACGGACGGGGCTCATGCGAGGCTCCGGGAGACGCCGGGACGGGACGGTGCCGTCGCGGCCTCGGTGTCGTCGGCGACGTCGGAACGGGCCGGTGCCGTCGCGTCGTCTGACCGCACCGGCACAGCCGCGTCGTGCGCGGCAAGGAACGCGTCCACCGCGGCCCCCCACCCGAAACACTCCGCCCGCGCGCGGGCCTCCCCCCG
>NZ_JBTYMC010000309.1:0-7753 GCF_054880855.1 Streptomyces sp. S6
TCGCGCCCCTGCAACGCGCCGTCGGGAACGCGGCGGTGGCGCGGATGGTCCAGCGGCGGCGGGACGCCGACGACGAGCAGCCCGTGCAGCGCTCGACCGTGCCCGACGTGCTGCGCTCGTCCGGGAGGCCGCTCGCACAGCCGGTGCGCGCCGAGATGGAGCAGCGGCTCGGCGCGGACTTCTCCGACGTCCGGGTGCACGAGGGCGTGGCCGCCCAGCGGTCGGCGGCGGAGGTCGGCGCCCGCGCCTACACCTCCGGGCACCACGTGGTGATCGGGGACGGCGGCGGCGACCGGCACACGCTGGCGCACGAGCTGGTGCACGTGGTGCAGCAGCGCTCGGGTCCGGTGTCGGGCACGGACGACGGCTCGGGGCTGAGCCTGTCGGACCCGGCGGACCGGTTCGAGCGGGAGGCGGAGGCGACGGCCCGCCGGGTGATGTCCGGGCCGGTCGCGGCGGGGCCGGACGGGGCGGCGGTGCAGCGGGCCCGGGGGACGGCCGTCCAGCGCATGACGAACGAGGAGGCGGAGGGCGCGACCGCGTCGTCCTCGTCATCCTCCTCGTCGTCCTCCTCGTCCGTCGATCCGCTGACGGCCTTCGCGGCGGCCACCTACACCCCCGGCGCGGGCGGGAGCGTCGGAACCGTCGCGGACGGGCCCCGCGCGGCGACGCTCCGGCAGATCGCGTGGGAGGAACACTGGGCGCCCATCGCGGAGGTGTGCCAGAAGTACCACTACACGATCGCCGTGCGGGAGACCGGCGAGTACTCGATCAAGCGGCTCGCGGAGGGCGCCAAGCCGAAACCCCACACCATCCTGGAGAAGTCCATCAAGCCGGGCTCGGTGAAGAAGGCGCACGGCGCCGAGAGCGACCAGGTGCTGGAATGGCTCGCCAAGGAGGACCTGGACGGCTTCGTCGGCCACTGGGGGGACGCCGGGCTTGAGGGGGTCCGCATCGACAACCCGCCGTCGAGCGTCCTGGACCTGGGGGTCGTACAGACCGGCGCCGGCGGTATTCAGTACGTGCCGATCACGCTGCTCCAGCCGGGCGGGGGCGCCGCGTTGACGAAGCTCAGGACAGAGGTCCCGACCTGGAAGACGCTCCTGTACACCGGGGACTACGACCTGCACGAGGCGTACTCCTGGATGGGTGCCACGAGGGGCGGCGGGCAGATCGCCGAGGCGTCGGACGCGAAGGTCCACCTGCTGAACCGGCTCAACGCCGGGGTCGCGAACAGCTCCGACACCCCGGTGAGGCGCTCGGGCAAGGCGGTCAAGGGGGAGCACGGGCTGCACATGGAGGACTCGCCGTACGCGATGTTCCAGCACGGCGACCAGGCCACCTACCGGATGAACCAGGTCCTGGAGGCGAAGGCCGAAGGGGTGAAGCCGCTGGTGGCGAAGCTGGTGAAGGCGGTGGCGACGGAGAGCGACGAGCCCATGGGGTGGTGCCGCTGGGGTCAGTGGTACGTGACCATGAACAAGGCCGAGCACGCGGCGCTGCGCGCGAAGTGGGGGCTGGTCACCCCCAACACGTGGAGTCCGAAGGCCGTGGAACGCACGGAGAACCCCGACCCCGAGCACGGGTACAGGACGGCCAAGTACATCTGACCCGGCCGTCCCGTACCCGTACTACCTGCACTACCCGTAGTACCCGTGCTACTCGGTGATGATCGCCGGGTCGCTGACCCCCGGCCGGCCGTTCTCCACGTGACCGGCGAAGCGGCGCAGGAACGTGGAGGACGAGTGGGAGGTCACCGTCAGGTCGTACCAGCGGTGGCCCTTGCTCGTCTCGACGGTGCGCTTGAGGACCGCCTTCGGGCGGAGCTTCACCGTGGTGGTGCGGGAGCGGTAGGCGTCGGTGACGCGGAGTTCGACCGTCTCCTTCGACTTGTTGGTGAAGGTCAGCTCGACGTGGTCGCCGACGTGCCGGGCGACGACCTCGGGGCCCGCGTGCGCGGTCTCGCCCTTGAAGGAACGCAGGAACCCGGCCGGGCCGTGGACCGTGAGGTCGTAGGAGGCGCCCGGGAAGGTGCCGGAGATCTTCTTGCCGGCACCGGTCGTGTAGCTCCGGGGAGTGACGCCGGCCGTGGTGACGAGGAACGCGCCACCGGCGTGCGCCCCTGAGGCGAACGTCAGGGTCAGCGCGCCGCCCTCGGCCTTCGCGTCCACGCTGGGCGCGTACTTCAGGGGCCGGGTCGGGCGGTGGCCGCGCTCCTGGCGGGGCAGCGCGGGGTGGGCCGGCGGGGTCGGGACGTAGTCGGGGTGCCGCTTGTCGTCGAGGGGCTTGTAGCCGTCCGTCGACGGGAGGGGCACCGCGCGGACGTCCTTGCGGGAGAAGTCGAACGCCGAGGTCAGGTCGCCGCAGACCGCGCGCCGCCACGGCGAGATGTTGGGCTCGTGGACACCGAACCGGCGCTCCATGAAGCGGATCACCGACGTGTGGTCGAGGGTCTCGGAGCAGACGTAACCGCCCTTGCTCCAGGGCGAGACGACGATCATCGGCACGCGCTGGCCGAGCCCGTAGGGGCCGGCGACATGGCCCGCCGCGTCGCCGCCCTCGAACAGGTCGGGGCCGACCTCGACCGTGGAGCGGCCCTGCTCGGGGAAGGGCGGGACGACGTGGTCGAAGAAGCCGTCGTTCTCGTCGTACGTGATGAACAGGGCCGTCTTTGACCACACCTCGGGGTTCGAGGTGAGCGCGTCGATGACCTGCGAGACGTACCAGGCGCCGTAGTTCGCAGGCCAGTTGGGGTGCTCGGTGAACGCCTCGGGGGCGGCGATCCAGGAGATCTGCGGCAGCTTGCCGGCCTTCACGTCGGCCTTGAGCTGAGCGAAGTAGCTCTCTCCGGCCTTCGCGTCCGTGCCCGTGCGGGCCTTCTCGTAGAGGGCGTCGCCCGGCTTCGCGTTCTGGTACTGGGTGAAGTAGAGGAGCGAGTTGTCGCCGTAGTTGCCCCGGTAGGCGTCCTGGATCCAGCCCCAGCCGCCCGCCTTGTCGAGGCCGTCGCCCCGGTCCTGGTAGATCTTCCAGGAGACGCCCGCCTTCTCCAGCCGCTCCGGGTACGTCGTCCAGGAGTAGCCCGCCTCGTCGTTGCCGAGGACCGGGCCGCCGCCCTGGCCGTCGTTACCGGTGTAACCCGTCCACAGGTAGTAGCGGTTCGGGTCGGTCGAGCCGATGAACGAGCAGTGGTAGGCGTCGCAGACCGTGAAGGAGTCGGCGAGGGCGTAGTGGAAGGGGATGTCGCCGCGTTCCAGGTGCGCCATCGTCGTGGAGCCCTTCGAGGGGACCCACTTGTCGTACTTGCCGCCGTCGAACGCGGCGTGGCCGTCGTTCCAGCCGTGCGGGAGGTCCTGCACGAAGGCGAGGCCCAGGTCGTCGTGGTCGGGGCGGAAGGGGAGGAGGTCCTTCGTGCCGTCCGACTGGTACCAGACCGGCTTGCCGTCCTGCCGGGTGACGACCGGACGCGGGTCGCCGAAGCCGCGCACACCGCGCAGCTTGCCGAAGTAGTGGTCGAAGGAGCGGTTCTCCTGCATCAGGACGACGATGTGCTCGACGTCCTCGATCGACCCCGTCCGATGGTTCGCGGGCAGCGCCGCCGCCCGCTCGATGCTCCCGGACAGCGCGGTGAACGCCGTGGTGGCACCCGCGAGTTGGAGAAAGCGGCGCCGGTTGACCTCTGACATGGGGGGACCTCTCGACCTGGGCGGTTTCGTTCCGGCCGGTTCGCGTCGGAATGCGTTGCGCCAGGAGTGTCGCGAGGGGGGCCGAACGAGGGGGGTGGGGCGGGTGGCGGTGGCGTGAAGGGGGCGGGTACGGGCGGGGACGGTGGGGTCGGAGGGGGGTAAGAGGCTTACCGGCGCAGGAGGAGGATCAGCAGGACGAAGAGGGCGAGGAGGACGAGGCCGATGACGACGGCCTTCGCCGTGTCGTCGGGGGGTGAGGGGGTGCGGTGGGGGGAGGGGGTGAGGGGGGCCTCCAGGTGCCTGAACTCGATGACGGGGGTGAGGTCTTCGGTGAGGGGGAGCGGCTCGGCGGGGCCGGACTCGTCCCGCTGTTCCCAGGGGCGGGTCCTCGCCAGTTCGCGCCACAGGCGGGGCGGGAGGTCCGGGGCGGGGTCCTGGTCGAACAGGGTGCGCTGCCAGAACTCGCCGACCGGTGACGGGTGCCGGCCGCCCAGCGTCTCCACGAGCCGGCCGGCCTGCCGTTCCAGTTCCGGGCGCCGCAGGTACGGCTGCACCGCCCAGCGGAACATGCGCGCGGCGCCTGCCGCTCCCCCGTGGCAGGAGTTCCCCTTCGCGAGTTCCGCGCGCCAGTCGTGCCGCAGGTACATGCCGTGGCCGATGACCGTCCCCGCGAGGCTCAGGGCCTCCCCGTGCGTGCGCCACTTCGTCCGGCGCTCCAGCGCCCGCAGGATCGCGCGGGCCGCCTCGGGGGTGAGGCCGGGGCGGGCGAGTTCCTCGCAGAGGGCGTGGTCGGGGAGGCGGTCGAGGGCCGGGGGCGGGTCCTGCCGGGTGGGGCGTTGGCTCCACCAGTCCAGGGAGATGTATTTGGTGACCCGGCCCAGCTTTCGGGCGCGGCACGGGAGGGGGCGGTCGGTTCGGGGTGGGGGTGGTGGAGGTACGGGGGTGGGGGCGGGTTCGGGGTCGGGGGTGTGCGGGTCGTAGGGGTCGTACTGCTCGGGGAGGGGTGGGAGGAGGGTGGGAGGAAGAGGTGGGTAGTTCGTGGGTACTACGGGGGCTACGGGGGCTACGGGTATTACGGGTTCCGGCTCGGGAGCGGGTCCGGGCGTCGGCGCCGGCTCAGGTTCGAGTACTACAGGCAGTACGGGTACTACGGGTACTACAGGTTCGGGCTCCGGCACAGCCACAGGCTCCACCGCCGGCGTCGTCCCCGTACCACCCCCACCTCCCAGTCCCGAGATCAACGCGTCGAGCCTCTCCCCCACCCCCATCGCCCCCGGCCCCGGACACCCCCGCAACACCCGCAGGAGCCCCTCGGGCCGCCCCGGCTCCGCGAGGAACAGCTCGACCAGCCGCCCCGCGACCTCCCGGGCCTCGTCACGCGGCGCCTCCGTGAAGGAGATCCGCTCGGCCCCGGCGCCCCCCACCGCCGACCGGGGCCACTCGGGCACGCAGACGAGCCTCAGCCGTGCGTCGGCCTGGGTGTCGAAGCTGGCGTAGGTCAGGGAGGTGTCCCCGAGCCACTCCCCCAGCATCGCGCACACCCCCCAGATGAGCAGGGGCGCGTAGTTGACCTTGTCCAGGTCCTGGACGTCCCGGCGCAGGAACGTCAGCCGGCGTTCGGGGGTGCGGACGAGCTGGGCGACGGCGATCTCCAGCGGCGTCCGGATGTAGGCGACGTTGCCGAGGTACGTCGGCAGGAGGCCGTCGATCTGCCGGCGCACGGCGTCGGCGGGCACCTTCGTCAGCTCCCCGGACGCCTCGTCGGGCACCCCGAGCCAGTCCCAGGCGGGCATGGCGAGGGTGACGGAGTCGCGGGCGGTGAGCAGCCCGGGGCTCCCGACGAGGGCACGGGAGACGGTGGACTCCCGGCCTCGCGCGTCCAGCGAGGGCCTGCGGTGGACGACGACGGCGTCCCCGCTCGCCGGGTCGAAGCACCGGACGACGCTGGGCCGCCGGCTCTGCTCCCCCTCGACCCGCAGCAACGGCGCGAGCAGCGCCCGGAGTTCCTCGGCACGCGTCTCCCCGCAGGAGTACGCGGCGGCGGCGATCCCGGTGACGTACCGGTCGCGGTTGCCCTCCCAGCGGAACAGCAGCCGGTCGAGTTCAGCGGAGTCCGCCACCGGCCACCCCTCCCGTCCCGCCGAGGCGACCGGCACCACCCGGGCCACCGGCCCCGCCCGAACTCCCGCCCCCACCGGCCCCCACCCCACCCGTCTCCTTCGTGAACATCCCGCACATCGCGAGAATCGACACCAGCGGCCCCAACACCCTTCGCGACCGCACCCCTTGGGGGAACGTCCGCTCGCGCGCACTCCCCCCGGTCGCCGACGCGAAGTGCAGCGTGCACCTCAGCGCGCTGTCGAACGGCCGCAGCCACCCGGGGTCCGCGTGCCTGCGCAGGAACGCGTACGCGTCCCGGCTCTCCTCCCGCAGCAGCCGGGGATCGTACCCGGCGTCCTGCCCGAGCCACCGGTCCACCGGCGGTTCGAAGCGCAGCAGATCCGCCTTGCCGACCACCAGCGCGCAGGGGATGTCGAGGTAGCCGTCGCGCAGCGGGAGCCGGTCGAGGACGGTCTCGAACGCCGGGTCGCTGCCGGTGAGTTCGAGCCCGGCGTCCTTGCGGGGCTCGTCGAGGTGCGGCAGCTTGAGGGCGAGCAGCGGATCGACGACGAACACGAGCGCGTCGACCCCGAGGAGGAACCGCAGGAGGCTGTCCGTGCGGATCAGGTCCTCCCCGCCGAGGTCGAAGAACGCGACGGGCCGTACCTGCCGGTCGGCGCCGGTCAGCAGCAGCGCCTCCACGAACTCGGCGAACGACGTCTGCCCGGTCCCCTCCAACTGCCGTCCCTGGCGCAGCCGTACGACCCGTTCGCGGACGAACGCGGCGTGGTCGGCGGGGTTCACGGACTGCCAGCGCACCCCGTAGGGGTCGAGGCCGCCGCCGATGACCTCGGCGACCATCTGGGTGAGGAGATGGCTCTTGCCGCTGCCGGAGGCGCCGATCATGGCGACGGTGAGGGGGCGGCCGTTGGTGAGGTAGGGGACGGGGATGAAGTGCGGTTCGCCCTTTCCGTCACCGGCGCACGCCTGGAACGCGGAGCGCAGGATGTCGGCCCGGCGCAGGGGGCTCACCAGTTCGGCGGCGTCGAGGCGCTCGTACGCGAAGGTCTCGGTGCGGCGGTGCAGGCGGGACTCGTCGTACTGGACGTGTTCGAGGCAGTAGGGGCACAGGACACGCTCGTGCGGGGTCGTCACCAGGCCCTCCCGCCGAACAGCCGGGAGCGGCGCCGGGGTTGGGGGTCCGGTTCGGCGGCGGGGGTGTCGGGGACCACGCCGGCCGCCCTGCGTTTGCGTTCCATCGCGCGGTCGTACTCCTGCCGGTGGGGTTCGAGGGGGTCGGGGCGGGCCTCGGCGAGCGCGGCCGGGTCGGGTCCCGGCATCAACCGGCCGAGGACGAAGGCGGGTCGGGGTCTGGCGTCGGCGGTGGGCGCGAAGGCGTCGCCGAGTTCGAGGGAGCGGTAGGCGGAGAGGTCGGCGGGCGGGCCGTCCGGGTCGCCGGGGTGGCCGGCGGCGAGCTGGTAGACGATCTGCGCGGCGCTCCACAGCGCGTCCCGCGCGTCGCTGCGGCCCACCCCGCGCCGTTGTTCCGGGGAGGCGTACGGCGGTGTCCCGAACGGGAGGCGGGGGGTGTCGAGTTGGGCGGCCGAGGCGAGGTCCCACACCTGGACGTGCTTGCCGTCCCAGCGCACGGCGGCCGGCACGAGCCCCCGGTGGACGAGTCCGACGCTCTCCATCAGCCGTACCGCGAGGACCAGGTCGCGTTCCACGGTGCGCTGTTCGGTGGTGGAGATGCCGTAGGAGAGGCGGGCGGCCGGTTCGCCGCGCGGGGGCTCGTAGAGGAGGAACGGCTCGCCCGCGTCCAGGTCGTGGCCGACGAGCACCGGGAACAGCCGCTGGTAGGGGGTGGCGCCGAAGGCGCGGTGGACGGTGAGCGCGGCGCGCGCCTCGGCTTCGAGGCGCGGCGGGCCGGTCTCGGGGTCGGCGGCGGTGAGCCGGACGACGCTCCGGCC
>NZ_JBTYMC010000310.1:0-7723 GCF_054880855.1 Streptomyces sp. S6
GGCTCGCGCCCTACGCCTCCGTCGCCGCCTGCCCGGCGCCCGCGGAGCAGCGGGCGCGGGCCGCACAGGTGCTGGAGGAGAGCCTCGTCAAGACACTGGGCGAACGCGTCGACATCGCCGTCCGTCCCGTGCTCGTCGAGGGGGTGCCGGCCAAAGTCCTGCTGGAGCGGGCCCGGGAGGCGCTGCTGCTCGCCGTGGGGCGCTCCGCGCACGGCAGGGGAGAACTGCCCGCGGGAGGCCCGGTCGTACGGGAGTGCCTGCGGCACGCGCGGGTGCCGGTCGTGACGGTGCCCGCGCAGAGGTAGACACGACGGCCGGGGTGCCACCACCTGCGCGGTGGCGGCACCCCGGCCGTCGCCGTGTCAGCAGTGCGCGGGGGTCCGGGGCAGCCGGTGCGGGGTCTGCCGTGTGGCGGTGCCGTGCGTCCGGTGCCGCAGCAGCCGGACGGCGAGCGTGTCGAGTGCCGCGCCGAGGACGACCGTCACGGCGGTCGCCACCACGAGCAGCACCGTGAAGCGCTCCCAGAACTCCGGTGTGAGACTCGTGCCCACCTCTCTCGCCTCCTCGTCGGGGCCCTTCCCCTCACCCGCAGTCAACTCCCTCGCCGTATCCGGCACTTGGGGCGAACGGCCCGCCGGACGGCTCGCCCGCGCGGGGCCGGACGGCCCGTTGCGAGGACCGTGCGGATCGTGGCCCGCGTGGCCGTCCGCGCACACGCTGGAGTCGGAAGACCGGCAGCGCCAGTGGAGGAGGCACCGTGAGGACCAGCCTGTACACCGTGAGCGATGTGATGACGCGTGCCGTCGTCGCCGTCGGCAGGCGGACCGTGTTCAAGGAGGTCGTGGCGCTGATGGAGCGCCGGCAGGTCACCGCGGTCCCCGTCCTGGCGGGCGACGGCAGGGTGATCGGAGTCGTCTCCGAGGCCGACCTGCTCGCCAAGGAGGAGTTCCGGGACGGCGACCCGGACCGGACCGTGCGGCGGCAGCGCCTGGCGGACCTGGCGAAGGCCGGCGCGCTGACCGCCGGGGAACTGATGAGCACGCCGGCCGTGACCGTGCGCGCCGGGACGACGGTGCCCGAGGCCGCGCGCATCATGGCCCGCCGCCGGGTGCGGCGGCTGTTCGTCATCGACGCCGAGGGACTGCTCGAAGGCGTTGTCAGCCGTGGCGACCTGCTGAAGGTGTTCCTGCGTGCGGACGAGGAGATCGCCGCGCAGGTGCGGCACGTGATCGCGGACGACCGGACCGGGGTCGAGGTCGTCGACGGGATCGTCACCCTGACCGGCGGCGGGGGAGCGGAGGCCGAGCGGGCGGCGCGGAGTGTGGAGGGCGTCGTCGACGTCCGCCGGCGTCGCACGCCCACGGTGTCCTGAACGGAGACGCAAGTGCGCGGCCGGCAGGCTACCGGCCGCGCACTCGTGCGGTCACGACTGGCCCCTGCGTCAGCCGTTCCGCACCGGGATGGTCCGAGTGCCCGTCTTCTCCTCGGGGACCGGGACCGTGATGGTCAGGACACCGTCCTTGTACGCCGCGGTCGCCTCGTCGCCCTTCGCCCCCAGGGGCAGCCGGACGGAACGGGCGAACGTGCCGTAACGGAACTCGGTGCGGTGCCTCTCGGTGGTCTCCTCGGTACGCTCGGCCCGCAGGGTCAGCACGCCCTCGGAGACGGTGATCTCCACGTCCTTGCCGGGGTCGACGCCCGGCAGCTCGGCGCGCAGGACGTACTCGTCGTCCGTGAGGTGCTCCTCGACCCGGATGCCGTGCAGACCGGCGACGCCGTGCAGACCGGGCAGCCCGGACTCGACCCAGCCGAACAGGTCGGGCAGCACCGGCCAGCCGGGCAGCCGTTCGATCATGCCGCTCATGCGTTTCCTCCTCTCACTGTCCGTCAACTCAATGATGACGTCGGAGAGTTGGCGACGCAGGGAGCCGACCTTCCCTTTCCGGGGCCGATCGGCCCTGAGTCGTCAGGGGGCCGTCACCGGGACGCGCCACACGAGGGTCGTGCCGCCACCGTCCGGGCACTCCCACTCCAGGTGTCCGCCGAGTTCCCGGGCGCGTTCCCCCATGTTGCGCAGTCCGCTGCGCCGGCCTTCGGCGGGGATGCCGGTGCCGTCGTCGTGGACGGTGAGGGTCAACTGGCGTCCGTCGGTGGCGAGGACGACCTCGGTGCGGGTGGCGTGGGCGTGCCGGGCGACGTTGGTGAGGGCCTCGGAGAGGACGGCGACGACGTGGTCGGCGACCGGTTTGGGGACGTCGGTGTCGATGAGCCCCTCGGTGCGCAGGCTGGGTGCGAAGCCGAGGGCGGGGGCGGCTTCCCCGGCCACGCGGACGGCGCGGGCGCGCAGCCCGCTCCCGGAACCCCCGCCGCGCGCCTGCAACCCGAAGATGGTCGACCGGATGATCTTGATGGTCTCGTCGAGGTCGTCGACCGCCCGCAGCACCCGTTCGGACGCCTCCGAGTGCTCGATGAACCGGCCCGCGCTCTGGAGGGTCATGCCGGTCGCGAACAGCCGCTGGATCGCCAGGTCGTGGAGGTCGCGGGCGATCCGGTCGCGGTCCTTGAGGACGGCGATCTCCTCGGCGTCCCGGCGTCGTTCCGCCAGTTCCATCGCGATGGCGGCCTGCGCGGCGAAGGTCTGGAGGGGCTGAATCTCCTTGCCGGAGAACGCGACCCGCCCCGCCTCGCGGACCAGGAGGAGGACGCCGCGCACCCCGTCGTCGCCGGTGCCGACGGGCACGGCGACAGAAGGGCCGAGCGTGGGGGCGAGGGAGAGCGGTTCGTCGCTCGTGACGGCGGCTTTCCGGGTGAACGAGGTGGTGATGAGCCCTCCTTCGGCGGGCAGCACGAGTCCGCGCAGGTCCTGGGCCTCCTGGCCGAGGGCGAGTTCGACGGTGAAGGAGTCGGTGTCCTCCATGGGCATGGCGACGACGGCGAGCGCGGCGCCGGTGATGTCGCGGGCGCGTTCGGCGATCAGCCCGAGGACCTCCGCGCGTCCGTCGCCGGACATGAGCCGGTGCGTGATCTCCGTGTTCGCCCCCAGCCAGCGTTCGCGCAGCCGGGACTCGGCGTACAGGCGGGCGTTGTCGATCGCGACGCCTGCCGCGACGGCGAGGGTGGAGGTGACGGAGACGTCCTCCTCGTCGAACTGGGCGCCCCCGCGCTTCTCGGTGAGGTAGAGGTTGCCGAAGATCTGGTCGCGGACTCGGATGGGGACGCCGAGGAAGGTGTTCATCGGGGGGTGGTGGGCGGGGAAGCCGTAGGAGGAGGGGTGGTCGGAGAGTTTCTCCAGGCGCAGGGGTTCGGGGTGGCGGATCAGCTCGCCCAGGATGCCGTGGCCCTCCGGATAGGGGCCGATCTCCGCGATCTGCTCGTCGCTGACGCCGATGGTGTGGAAGGCGGACAGCCGCCTGCCGTCCGGGCCGATCACGCCGAGTGCCGCGTACTCGGCGTCCACCAGGACCGCCGCCGCCTCCACGATGCTGTACAGGGCTTGTTCCAGGTCGAGTTCGCGGCCGACCGAGAGGACGGCCTCCAGCAGACTGTGCACCCGGTCCCGGGTTCCGCGAGCCGCGTCGAGCCGGGCCTGCAACTCGTCCAGCAGTTCGTCCAGCCGCAACTGAGGCAGCCGTACCCGGGCCTCCTCGGGACTTCCCACCCGCACTCCTAGAGATCTCCACGACCAGGCCTGTCCAGTCAAAGGCCAAGGTAGCGGGGAGCGCTCCGGTTGGACACCGAGAACGGGCCAAGTCCCCGGCAGGGCCGGTCGGCCCCGGCGCAGGGACCGACAGCACCTGTCCCGCCCGCCGCCCCGGCACGACGCTGGGATCACAGTCGACCGGAAGGAAGTGAGCGCATGACCTCCCATGACGCCGTACGGGTGCGGGCCCAGGGTGAGGTGGACGAGGAGACGGTGGTCCGCCTTCTCGCGAAGGTCGGCGCGGCCTGCGACCGGCTCGGGCTTCCGGCCGCGGAGGGCACACTGACCGTGGTGAGGGCGGCGGCGCACCACGTCCGGCTGCCGTGGTCGGCCACGGTACGGCTCGTGGTGGGCGGCACGGTCGTGATCGCCCACGCGGAGGAGGCCACGGCGGGGGAACTGGCCGACCGGCTGGAGGACCGGGTGCTCGCACGGGCCGGACAGCGCGCACGGCACCGGACGGCGGCCCCGCCGCCGTGGCGCACGGACCGGCGGACATGAAGGGCCGACCGGCCCCCGAACCGGGACCATCGGCACCTGCGTACGGATCTTGCCGGAGAGACAGTGGAGACAGGAGCGGCACCCACCCTCGGGGTGCCGCTCCGTCCACACCCTCCGACCTCACCGACCCACGGGACCCCATGATCGACGACACGTCCCCCACGCCCGCGCGCAGAAGCGTCGAACTCGGTCACGCCGAGGCGCTCAGGCTGCTCGGCAGCGTGTCCCTGGGGCGTGTCGTCTTCACCCGGCAGGCGCTGCCGACGGTCCGCCCCGTCAACCACGTCCTGGTCGACGGCGCCCTGGTCATCCGCACCCACGAGCGGGCCGCCCTCACCCTGCACGCCGGACACGACGACGGCGCCGGGGTCGTCGTCGCCTACGAGGCCGACGACATCGACCCCTGGACCCACCTCGGCTGGAGCGTCGTCGTCACCGGCTACGCCCGCCTCGTCACCGACCCGCGTGAACTCGCCCGCTACGACGCGCTGTTGCGGCCCTGGGTGGACCGCACCATGGAACACGCGGTCCGTATCCAGCCGGCCCTGGTGACGGGGATCCGTCTCACCGCCGACAGCGCCTGATCACAGGTGCGGCACGACCGCCACCGGGGCGGCGGCGTGCCGCAGCACCGTGTGGGCCGCAGGGCCCAGCGCCCCCTCGCCGCGCCGCCCGACGACCACCAGGGACGCGCTGCCCGACACGTCCACCAGATGACTGCCGGCCTGTCCGATCACCTGCTCGCAGGACACCTCGACAGCCGGGAACCGGGCCCGCCACGGGGCGAGCACGGGGTGCGGCCCGTCCGGACCGGAACCTCGGTGGCCGTGCACGACACGGAGCCCCTCGGCGCGGCGGGCGGCGGCGAACGCGAACGCGAGGACGTCGTCGTCCGGAGCGTCGAGAGCCAGACCCACCACCACCTCGTACCCCAGGGCTCCGCTCGCGGACCGGACCACGACGACAGGACGCCGGGCCTGGGCGGTCACCGCCGACGCGACGGAGCCGAGCAGAAGACCCACCGCCCTGCCCGGCCCCCGGGAACCGAGCACCAGCATCTCCGCCTTCTCCGCCTCGCCGACCAGCGTCGGCACCGGTCTGCCGGGCAACTGCGCGGTGTCGACGCACAGCCCGGGACGGCTCTGGGTCAGCCGTGCGGCGGCCTCCCGCAGCATCGGCGTCCGGTGGTCGGCACCGGGAGCGGGGACCGGCTCGCCCGCGAACGGCACGTAGTCGTACGGGGGTTGGTCGCCCACGTGGACGAGACGGAGCGGAGCGCCGAACGCCAGGGCCTCGCGGGCGGCCCACACCGCGGCCGCGAGGCTTTCCGGCGAACCGTCGAGACCGACGGTGACGGGACGGGACACGGGGGCCTCCTTCGTGGCTGTCGCCCCACCCTGCTCCCGCGCCGCGACCGGCAGCAGGGGCCACAGGTCCCGGACCGGAGGCCGTCCGTCCCGTCCCCGCTCAGCCCACCCGGGCCGGCACGTCGTGCCGTTCCCCGCCGAGCA
Source organism: Streptomyces sp. S6 (assembly GCF_054880855.1). Lineage (NCBI taxonomy): Bacteria > Bacillati > Actinomycetota > Actinomycetes > Kitasatosporales > Streptomycetaceae > Streptomyces > Streptomyces sp. S6. Next base: position 5,713 of record NZ_JBTYMC010000310.1, read on the forward strand.
CCACCTTGAGCGCGCCGGTGTCGCCGGCCCGGTCGAAGACGTCGTAGGCCCGCGCCGTCTCCGCGAGAGGGAAGGCGTGAGTGACCAGCCCGGCGGAGGGCAGGCGGCCGGCCGCCGCCAGGCGCAGCAGCGTCGGTGCCGACCAGGTGTCCACCAGGCCCGTGGTGATGGTGACGTTCTTGATCCACAGGTCTTCGAGGTGCAGGGCGGCGGGCCTGCCGTGCACGCCGACGTTGGCGACGTGCCCGCCGGGCCGCACCACACGGGTGCACAGCTCGAAGCTCTCCGGCACGCCGACCGCCTCGATCACGACGTCCGCGCCGAACCCGTCGGTGAGGTCGGCGATCAACTGCTCCGGTGCCTCACCGGCGTCGGCCACGGCGTCCGCGCCGCACCGCCGGGCCGCCTCCAGCCGGGCCGGGGAGAGGTCGACCGCCACGATCCGCTCGGGAGTCAGCAGCCGCGCCGTGGCGATCGCGGCGAGGCCGACGGGACCGCAGCCGACGACCGCGACCGTGTCGCCGGGCCGTACCCGGCCGTTGCGGACACCCACCTCGTACGCGGTGGGGAAGATGTCCGCGAACAGCACCGCGTCCTCGGAGGCGACCGACGCGGGCAGCGCGTGCACCGACAGGTCGGCGAACGGCACCCGCACGTACTCGGCCTGGGTGCCGTCGATCAGATGGCCGAGGACCCAGCCGCCCCCGCCCCGGCACTGGCCGTACATCCGTTCCCGGCAGGACGGGCAGCGCCCGCAGGAGCTGATGCACGACACCAGCACGCGGTCGCCGGGCCGTACGGTCCGGACATCGGGGCCCACCTCGACGATCTCCCCCACGGCCTCGTGCCCCAGGACCGTGCCGGGAGGCACCTCGGGGACGTCGCCCCTGAGGATGTGCAGATCCGTCCCGCAGATCGTGACGGCCTCCACCCGCACGACCGCGTCGGTGGGTTCCTTGACGACGGGGTCGGGGACGTCCTCCCAGGAGGACCGCCCCGGACCGTGGAAGACGAAGCCCTTCATGGCGTGTTCACCGTCCTTCACCGGACGCGGAACCGGACGGGCCCGGCCCGCAGCTCCAGCCTGGCGCTCCGGGCCCCGGACCCGCTTGGGCTGTTCGGTCCCTTTCGAACGGAGATCGCATGGTTCGAACGGCCCTTCCCGGCACCGGACCCGCTCCGCTTGGCTGACGGGCATGGACGACCAGCACATGACGTCCGCGACACTGCGGACGACGAGGACCGGTGACGGCACGACCGTCGTCATCCTGGGCGGTGAACTCGACCTTCTGGCGGTCATCGCTCTCGGGCCCACCCTGGACGAGCTGACCGCCGGACCGCACCCCGATCTGGTTTTCGACCTGCGGTCCGTCACGTTCGTCGACTGCAGCGGCCTCGGCCTGCTGTGCCGGGCCCGAGGCCGGGTAAGGGCCCGGCGCGGCAGGCTCCGGCTGACCGGCCCCGGCGCCGGACTCGTACGGCTGCTGCGGCACGCCGGGCTGGTGGGGGCGTTCGAACTGAGCCCGGAGCCGGTCGGGTGAGGGCTGAACGGCCCTGCGGCGGGGGCGAGTCGTCCCACCGAGGCACCTGACCGGCCCCTGCGCGGGCGAGCCGAGGACTGCCACCTTCGAAGTGTCGTCACGACCTGGAGGAGGTGCGGACCGATGCGTGGAACCTGGCGCACGACGAAACTGCTGTGGCGGTGGCGCGGCAACCCGCTGCGACGCCCCGACGACGTCACCGAGGCGTGGCTCGTGCTGATCGTGTGGCTGCTGATCGCGGTGGCCGGCACGGTCGTCGGCATGACGACGGCCCACGCCGCCGGTGAGGTTTTCGCGAGGCAACGGGAGGAGCGGCACCCCGTCCGCGCCGTCCTGCTCGACGATGTGCCCAAGAGCGTGGTCGGAACGGTGGAGGGCCGGCGTTCCGCGGCGGTCCGCTGGCCGGCGGCCGACGGCTCCACACGCACCGGCCGGGCTCTGGTCGACGCGGGGCAGCGGGCCGGGGCGAC
>NZ_JBTYMC010000311.1:0-7714 GCF_054880855.1 Streptomyces sp. S6
CATGACGTCCGTCGGCCCCGGCAGATCCATCCACTGGATGTGCAACTGCTCCATCGCGTCGGCGTCCACGACGATCACCGACAGCTCGGACAGCGGGTGGATCCGCATCCGCCGGCACGCGGAAGGAGACCGGTGAGCGCGCCCCACACCGACGTCGAGCAGGTCGAGGCCGCCAACACGGCGTTCTACGAGGCGCTGGAGAGCGGCGACTTCGAAGGGGTGTCGTCGCTCTGGCTCACCCCCTCCGACCTGGGCGTCGACGAGGAGTACCACGACCCCGCGGACGCCGGGGTGGTGTCCTGCGTGCACCCGGGCTGGCCGGTGCTGACCGGGCGGGGCGAGGTGCTGCGGTCGTACGCGCTGATCATGGCGAACACCGACTACATCCAGTTCTTCCTCACGGACGTGCACGTGTCGGTGACCGGGGACACCGCCCTGGTGACGTGCTCGGAGAACATCCTCTCCGGCGGTCCCGCACCGGCCGCCGGGGAGGAGCTCGGCCCGCTGGTCGGCCAGGTCGTCGTCGCCACGAACGTCTTCCGCCGCACCCCGGACGGCTGGAAGATCTGGTCCCACCACGCCTCCCCGGTCCTCGCGGAGAACGACGTCGACCCGGACGACGAGGACGACGAACCGGCGTCCTGAGACGGGATCCGGCCCGCGAGCCCCCCGCAGGGAGCAAGAAGTGGTTGGAATCACGAACCCCTGGGTAGGGGCGGCTACCGACCCGTCAGCGGCCGGGGCGGCCAAGGGAGTCGGTGAAGCGCTCCCTCGCCCCCGGCCCGGTCCCGCGCCCGCCGCGGACCGGCGCTGTCAGTGCTCGCGGGTAGATTCGCATCGAGGCCGGTGAGCCGCTCGCGCAGAGCGGCGGCCGGCCCCCGACCGACGACTTGCAGGAGTGATTCGCGTGGATCGTGTCGCGCTGCGCGGCCTGAGGGCCCGTGGGCACCACGGCGTGTTCCCGAAGGAACGCGAGGAGGGCCAGACCTTCGTCGTGGACCTCGTGCTGGGCCTGGACACCCGCCCGGCCGCGGCCGCCGACGACCTGGCGAAGACCGTGCACTACGGCATCGTGGCCGAGGAGGTCGTCGCCGTCGTCCAGGGTGAGCCGGTCGACCTCATCGAGACGCTCGCCGAACGCATCGCACAGACCTGTCTGAAGCACGACGGGGTCGAGGAGGTCGAGGTGTGCGTCCACAAGCCGGACGCCCCGATCACGGTCCCCTTCGACGACGTGACGATCACGATCACCCGGAGCCGCGTATGAAGCCGCCCGCCGACCCCACCGTCCAGCCGGTGCCCGCGTCGGTCGTCGAGCAGGTCGACGCCGCCGACACGACCCTGCACAACCCGCAGTGGGCCGTCCTGTCCCTCGGCTCGAACCTGGGCAACCGCCTGGAGACCCTCCAGGGCGCCATCGACGCCCTGGAGGACACCCCGGGCCTGCGGATCAAGGCCGTCTCCCCGGTGTACGAGACGGAGCCGTGGGGCGTCGACCCGGCGAGCCAGCCGTCGTACTTCAACGCGGTCGTCGTCCTGAAGACGACACTGCCCCCGTCGTCCCTCCTGGAGCGGGCGCACGCCGTGGAGGAGGCGTTCGACCGGGTCCGCGCGGACCGCTGGGGCGCGCGCACGCTGGACGTCGACATCGTGTCCTACGCGGAGGTCGTGGACGACAACCCGCGCCTGACGCTCCCGCACCCGCGCGCGCACGAACGCGCGTTCGTCCTGGCCCCCTGGTACGACGTCGATCCGGACGCCAAGCTGCCCGGCCGAGGCACGGTCGCCGAGCTGCTCGGCGAGGTCGGCCGCGAGGGTGTCGTCCCCCGGGCGGACCTGGAACTCCACCTGCCCGCGTAGTCGTTAAGGTCGGTGACGACACTGCGTCCGCGGGAGGCTCCCGCGGACCACCGGGGGAGCCGAAGGGACACCGTGAGAGAGCTGCGCATCAGGGTGCTGGCCGGCGTGTTCGCCGTCGCCGCGATCCTCTCGTGGGCGGGCGCCCGCCTGTGGAACTCGCTCGGAACCCTCCCCAGCGTCCCGCTGGCCGCCCCCATCGTCCTCGCCCTGATCGCGGCCGTCCTGCTGGCCACCGCGCTCTCGCTGCGCGCCCGCCTCAAGGCCCAGCGCGAGCGCCGCCCCGGCGCCAAGGGCGTCGACCCGATGATGGCCGCCCGCTCGGTCGTCTTCGGCCAGGCCAGCGCCCTGGTCGCCGCCCTCGTCTCCGGCATGTACGGCGGCGTCGGCGTCTTCCTCCTGGAGTTCCTCGACCTCCCGGCCCGCCGCGACCAGGCCATCTACGCCGGCTTCTCCGTCGTCACCGGCATCGCCGTCATAGTCGCCGCGATCTTCCTGGAACGCGTCTGCCGCCTCCCGGAGGACGACGACCACACGGGCGGCAACGGGCAGCCGTCGGCGGCCTGAGGAAGGGTCAGCGAGGGCTGCGGATCAGATGCCCGTTGGCAAGGAAGCCGAGTTGAGGATCCAGGCGATAGCTGTAGAGAGTGAACGGCTTGCTCCCTCTGCCCTGCGCAGACGGGCGTCGTGAGCCGTAACCCAAGCCGATTCGTCCAGGTACAGCGGATGCGCCTCGGGTCGGTAGGTCCCTCTACGGGGCCACTGGTCAGAGATGTAGACGCGTGAGACCCGACCGACCGTCGGGTTGGGTGTGAACCGTGCGCCGATGACAGCCGCCAGTTCACGCAGGAACGGCACGTTGGCACTGACCACGACCCGAGCATCCCAGTGCTTCTGAATCCGATGACCGTCACCATCGACGTAGCCGTCGAGGAAGCCGGCGAAGGTGGCATCGTCACGGAGTACCACCCTGGGAAAGCGCTGCCTCATGTGGTGAGCGTCCCCACCCACGTACTGCCGCAAGGCGTCAGCGAGGTACGACGAGACAACTCGCACGCGGAACCCCGGAATGTCTCGTTGGAGGTATCCGGAGGGACGGGTCACCGGTTCGAGCCGAGCGGGCAGCCCGGTCGCCTTGGTCAGGCATTCCGCATACTTGGCAGCGAAGTCCTCCTCGTTGACGATCAGGGACACGTAGTTCCTGCCGACCGTCCCGTCGGCGCACGTGGCCCCGACGAAGTAGCCGAACTCGTAGCCCGGCCGTATCTCCAGCCGCTCACGGCACAGCTTCCGCGCAGGAGTCCAGGTGAGCCTGGTACCCGCCACGTCGGCAGCGGGCATCCAGCCGTCAGAAGTGCACAGCTCCTGGGCAGCGGCAACCATGAACGCCCCACTGTCGGTGACCACTTCGACGATCTCGCGGACTTTGGCCACCGTGATCTCCACGACGGTCGTCCGAACGGTCCGAGGTCCGTCCAGCGTCCAGAGCTTGCAGCCCACCTCGACGTTCCTGGCCTGCCGTGCTCCCCCGATCACGCTCACCAGTTGTTTGCTGGGCAGTCCGTGCGCCACCGTGATCTCCCTTGATCAGCAGTCGACTCCACTGATCAAGGATCGTAGGGCTTGCCACTGACAATCGGTTCAGCGCCCGATGATCAGGCTCATCGCCTCGGCCCGGGTCGTGGCGTCACGGAGCTGGCCCCGGACCGCGGAGGTCGTTGTCTTGGCGCCCGGTTTCCGGATGCCACGGACCGACATGCACATGTGCTCGGCCTCGATCACGACGATCGCTCCCCGCGCTTCCAGGATCCGCATGAGCGAGTCCGCGATCTGGGTGGTGAGCCTCTCCTGCACCTGGGGGCGGCGAGCGAACACCTCGACCAGGCGTGCGAGCTTGGACAGGCCGGTGATCTTGCCTGTCGCGGCCGGTATGTACCCGACATGAGCCACGCCGTGGAACGGCAGCAGATGGTGCTCACAGAACGAGACGATCTCGATGTCCCTCACCAGGACCATCTCGTCGTGCCCCAGGTCGAACGTCGTCGTCAGCACGTCCTCAGGCTTCTGCCGAAGCCCCGCGAGAAGCTCCTTGTACGCCCGGGCAACCCGCCCCGGCGTCTCCCTGAGCCCCTCCCGGTCCGGGTCCTCGCCGACCGCGAGGAGCAGTTCGCGGACGGCGTTCTCGGCGCGCTTCTCGTCGAACTCGCCGATGGCGCCCTCGCCGTCCAGCTTCACGGGGTCGGTCATGTGGCTGCCTCGTTCCTGTGCGGGTCGCGCGTGTGGGTCACGCGGCTGAGCTGCGGGCATACGAAAACGCCGCGCCCCCCAGGCTAGATCCTGGGGGGCGCGGCATCCATTTCGGGACCGGCGTCAGCCGTCGTTACGGTCCTCCGGGGCCGCCACGGGGGCGGCTTCCGTGGCCTTGGCGGTGATCACCGAGGCGGAGGAGCCGTTGGCACCGTTCGTCAGGGCCAGCTCCCGGGGGGAGAGCACCGGCGGACGGGTGGACGGGGTGCGCCGGGAGGAGCCGGTCCACGCGGGGCGCGCGGGCCGCTTGTGGAGCGCGGAGAAGATCTCGGCGATCTCCTCCTTGCCCAGCGTCTCCTTCTCCAGCAGGGCGAGCACGAGGTTGTCGAGGACGTCGCGGTTCTCCACCAGGATTTCCCAGGCTTCGTTATGCGCATTCTCGATCAATTTCTTGACCTCTTCGTCCACCAGGGCGGCTACTTCTTCCGAGTAGTCGCGCTGGTGGGACATCTCGCGGCCGAGGAACGGCTCGCTGTTGTCGCCGCCGAACTTGATGGCGCCGAGCCGCTCGGTCATGCCGTACTGGGTGACCATCGCGCGGGCCGTGGCCGTGGCCTTCTCGATGTCGTTCGAGGCGCCCGTGGTCGGGTCGTGGAAGACCAGTTCCTCGGCCGCCCGGCCGCCCATCATGTAGGCGAGCTGGTCGAGCATCTCGTTGCGCGTGGTGGAGTACTTGTCCTCGTCCGGGAGCACCATCGTGTAGCCGAGGGCGCGGCCCCGGGACAGGATCGTGACCTTGTGGACGGGGTCGGAGTTCGGGCAGGCCGCCGCGACCAGGGCGTGTCCGCCCTCGTGGTACGCGGTGATCTTCTTCTCCTTGTCCGACATGATCCGGGTCCGCTTCTGCGGGCCCGCGACCACACGGTCGATCGCCTCGTCGAGCGTGCCGTTGTCGATGAGCTTCTTGTCGCTGCGGGCGGTGAGCAGCGCGGCCTCGTTGAGGACGTTGCTCAGGTCCGCGCCGGTGAAGCCCGGGGTGCGGCGGGCGACCGCCGCGAGGTCGACGTCGGGCGCGACCGGCTTGCCCTTCTGGTGGACCTTGAGGATCTCCAGACGGCCCTGGAGGTCCGGCGGGTCGACCGCGATCTGGCGGTCGAAGCGCCCCGGGCGCAGGAGCGCCGGGTCGAGGATGTCGGGCCGGTTCGTCGCGGCGATGAGGATCACGCCGCCCTTGACGTCGAAGCCGTCCATCTCGACGAGCAGCTGGTTCAGCGTCTGCTCGCGCTCGTCGTGACCGCCGCCGAGGCCGGCGCCGCGGTGGCGGCCGACCGCGTCGATCTCGTCGACGAAGACGATCGCCGGGGCGTTCGCCTTGGCCTGCTCGAAGAGGTCACGGACCCGGGAGGCACCGACGCCGACGAACATCTCGACGAAGTCGGAACCCGAGATCGAGTAGAAGGGGACGCCCGCCTCGCCGGCGACGGCGCGCGCGAGGAGCGTCTTGCCGGTGCCGGGACGGCCGTAGAGGAGCACGCCCTTGGGGATCTTGGCGCCGACGGCCTGGAACTTGGCCGGCTCCTGGAGGAACTCCTTGATCTCGTGCAGTTCCTCGACCGCTTCGTCGCACCCCGCGACGTCCGCGAACGTCGTCTTCGGGGTGTCCTTGGTGATGAGCTTGGCCTTCGACTTGCCGAAGTTCATCACCCGGGAGCCGCCGCCCTGCATCTGATTCATCAGGAACAGGAAGACGACGACGATGAGGACGAAGGGGAGCAGGGACAGCAGGATGCCGACGAACGCGTTCTGCTTGGTCGGCGAGACCGTGTACCCCTTGGGGATCTGCTTGTCCTGGTACTTGCTCTGTAGCGTGCTGGCGATGGTCACGCCCTGGTCGCCGATGTAGCTCGCCTGGATCTTCGAGCTGCCCTTGATCTTCACGCCGTCTTTGAGCGTTGCCTTGACGGTCTGCTCGTCGCCGGTGGTGATCTTGACCGACTCGACCTGATTGTTGTTGATCGCCTGGACGACCTGGCCTGTGTCCACCGTCTTGTAGCCGCCGGACGAGCCGACGACCTGCATCAACACGACCACGGCAAGGACGGCCAGCACGATCCACATGACCGGCCCACGGAAGTATCGCTTCACGTCCATCCACACGGAGCGGTGCCGCCCCGTCCCTCCTGCCATAGTGAGTTTGATAAGACAGTTCTCCCGACGGTACCCCAGCCTGGGCGGCCACAGCCGCACTCAGGACCCGGCAGTGCCGTCTGCATGCTCCAACGGCGCGAATCCCGCTGGAGTTCCCGCCTGCCCCGTACGAGGTTGCGCGGGAGGGTTCAGCCGCCGTAGACGTGGGGCGCGAGCGTCCCGACGAACGGCAGGTTGCGGTACTTCTCGGCGTAGTCGAGGCCGTATCCGACGACGAACTCGTTCGGGATGTCGAAACCGACCCACTCGACGTCGATGGCGACCTTGGCCGCGTCCGGCTTGCGCAGCAGGGTGCACACCTTCAGCGACTCGGGCTCGCGCGAGCCGAGGTTCGACAGCAGCCACGACAGCGTCAGGCCGGAGTCGATGATGTCCTCGACGATCAGGACGTGCCGTCCCTTGATGTCGGTGTCGAGGTCCTTGAGGATCCGCACGACGCCGGAGGACTGGGTGCCCGCGCCGTACGAGGACACCGCCATCCAGTCCATCGTGACGGGGGTGGACAGGGCGCGCGCGAGGTCGGCCATGACCATCACCGCGCCCTTGAGGACGCCGACGATGAGCAGGTCCTTGCCCGCGTACTCCGCGTCGATCTTCGCGGCCAGCTCGACGAGCTTGGCGTCGATCTCTTCCTTGCTGATGAGCACCTGCTGGAGGTCGGCACCCATGTCTTTCGCGTCCACCCGGATCACTTTCGTCGCTCGTCGCACCGGCCACCGCCCCTGGAGGAGGGGCGGGGATCAGCTCTGCCGGATGACCAGTCTGCCACCCTGCCGCTGGGCGACCACTTTGCCGGGCAGGTTGATGGCCTTCTGGCCGCGCCAGCCGGTGATCAGCCGGTCGATCTCCTCGATGTGCCGGGCGAAGAGCGAACCGGCCGGGGAGCCCGCCTCGATGGCGGCGCGGCGCAGGATGCGGCGGCGGACGGCGGGCGGGAGGGCGTAGAGCTTGGCGCACTCCAGGAGGCCCGCCGCGTCCCGTACGGACGCCTCGGCCTGGCTCGCCCAGGTGTCGAGGGCGTCGGCGTCGTCCCGGGAGAGCTGGGCGGTGCGGGCGAGGGCCTCGACGACGCCTTTGCCGAGGGCCTTCTCCAGCGCGGGCAGGCCCTCGTGCCGCAGGCGGGAGCGGGTGTAGGCGGGGTCGGCGTTGTGCGGGTCGTCCCAGACGGGGAGCGACTGGACCATGCACGCCTTGCGCGCGGTCTGCCGGTCGAGCTCCAGGAAGGGGCGCCGGTAACGGCCGCCGGCCCCCGAGACCGCGGCCATGCCCGACAGGGAGCGGATCCCGGAGCCGCGCGCGAGGCCCAGCAGGACGGTTTCGGCCTGGTCGTCGCGGGTGTGGCCGAGGAGGACGGCGCTCGCGCCGTGGCGCTGCGCGGCGGCGTCCAGGGCGGCGTAGCGGG
>NZ_JBTYMC010000312.1:0-7648 GCF_054880855.1 Streptomyces sp. S6
GCCTCCACCGCATCGTGCCCAGGATCCGTGCCGAGCGGCCCGAGTGCCAGTTCTTCATCGGCCCGCCCACCGCCGAGACGACCGCCCCCGCCCATCAGGGCATCGCCGAGGAGGCCACCGCCGCCGAGCTCGCCGCGCTGCCCCGGGTGACCGGCCTCAAGGACGGCCTCGGCGACCTGGAGAGCCTCCACCGCATCGTGCCCAGGATCCGTGCCGAGCGGCCCGAGTGCCAGTTCTTCATCGGCCCGCCCACCGCCGAGACGACCGCCCCCGCCCATCAGGGCATCGCCGAGGGGGACACCGCACTCGCCGGTACCCTCCTCGACGAGTTCCGCACCCCCTTCGTCGCCCCCACCCCCGAGCACCCCGACAGGCTCGCCCACCTCCTCGACCACGGACTGGAGACCGTCGCCGCATGAGCGCCACCCGTATTCGCGAACTGATCGTCACCCCGATCGCCTTCAGCGACCCGCCGCTTCTCAACTCCAACGGCTGCCACGAACCCCTCGCCCTGCGGATCATCCTCCAACTCGTCCTGGAGGACGGGACGGTGGGCCTCGGTGAGTCCCCCGGCGGAGCCGCCCGCCTGGAACGGCTTGAGATCGCCGCGAAGACTGTCATCGGCATGGACGTCTTCGACGCGACCGCGATCAGCGCCGCCGTCGACCGGGCGCTGCGGCCGACCGTGGCCGATTCCCACGAGCGCGGCTGGACGCACTCCGCCGTCGAGGTCGCCTGCCTCGACGCCCAGGGCAAGCTGCTGGGCCGCCCGGTCAGCGACCTCCTCGGCGGGAAGGTCCGCGACACCGTGCCGTTCGCCGCCTACCTCTTCTACAAGTGGGCCGAACACCCCGAGCTGGACGGCCGCCCAGCCATCACCGACGACTGGGGCGCCGCCCTCGACCCCGCCGGGATCGTCGAGCAGGCCCGCCTCATGCAACAGCGGTACGGCTTCAAGTCGTTCAAGCTGAAGGGCGGCGTCTTCCCGCCCGACGAGGAGATCGCCGCGATGCGCGCCCTCGCCGAGGCGTTCCCCGGGCAGCCGCTGCGCCTGGACCCCAACATCGCCTGGACGGTGGAGACTTCGCGGTACGTCGCCGAACAGCTCGACGGCGTCCTCGAATACCTGGAGGACCCGACCCGGGGCATCGAGGGGATGGCCGAGGTCGCGAGGACCGCGCCCATGCCGCTCGCCACCAACATGTGCGTGATCGCCTGGGAACACCTCAAGCCCGCGATCGAACAGAACGCCGTCCAGGTCCTCCTGACGGACCACCACTACTGGGGCGGACTGCGCCGCACCCGTGAACTCGCCGCCGTCTGCGAGGCGTTCGGCGTCAAGCTGTCCATGCACTCCAACTCCCACCTCGGCATCAGCCTCGCCGCGATGACCCACGTCGCCGCCGCGATCCCGAACCTCGACCACTCCTGCGACACCCACTACCCGTGGAACAGCGGCGACGAGGTCATCGTGGGCGGCCCGCTGACGATCGAGGACGGCGAGATCAGGGTCCCGACCGGCCCCGGGCTCGGCGTCGACCTCGACCACGACGTCCTGGAGCGCCTGCACCGCCGCTACCTCGACGCGGGGATGACGGGCCGCGACGACACCGGCTACATCCGCAACTTCCAGCCGGAGTACGAACTGAGGCTGCCCCGCTGGTGAGTACCTAGACTGCGGACATGACACAGGACACGCCGATCGACCGGCTGGGCGCGGGCAAGTACCTGCTGATCACCAGCTACCGCAAGAACGGGACCGGTGTCCCGACACCGGTGTGGGTGGTGCGCGACGGCGACGCGCTGGGCGCCTGGTCCGCGGCCGACTCGTGGAAGGTCAAGCGGATCAGGGCCCGCGCGGACGTCATGGTCGGCCCCTGCGACGCCCGGGGCAACCCGACGGGCGAGCAGGTGCCGGGCACGGCGGAGATCTGCGACGCCGCGACCACGGCCCGCTACCGGACGCTCATCGCGAAGAAGTACGGGATCCTCGGGCGGCTCACCCTGTTCGGCAGCAAGCTGCGGCGCGGGCTCGACGGGACGACCGGCATCCGGATCACGCTGACGTGAACGCGGGCACGGCAGAGGGGTACGAGCCCGCACGGCTCGTACCCCTCAGTCGTCAGCGGTGACTCACGACGCGTCCGTCACGGTCCCCGTCAGCGAGGTACCCGGAATCTCCGTCCCGTTCTGGTCGGTGCGCACGAACCGCACCGACTCGACGGGCTCGGCGACATCGTCCTTGACGGTCTTCACGTCGAACTCGGCGGTGGTCTTCCCCGCCTCGACGACGAGCCACACCCAGAGGTCGGCCTGCGACAAGGGCCGCTCCGGGTCGGCGGACTGCGCCGTGTGCTCGGAGAGCCACCGCGGGTCGACGTCCTTCGTCGACAGCTCGGCCCCCGAGGCCACCGGCACGACCTTGATCGGGTAGTAGAGGTCGACGTCGGCCGTCTCGGCGAGCGTGACCCGCCACAGCAGCGTCCCGCCCTCGGTCACCTTGTCCGCGACCGGCGTCCACGTCGCCTTCGGCTCCGGGTCGTCGTTCAGCGCGGTGACCCCGCCCCGGTGGTTCCCGACGACCGCGCCGTGCACCGCCTTGACGACGATGTCCTGCTGCTTGTCGTACCCGAACCGGGTGTCGCCGACCACCTTCACCGGCACGTCGATGGTGTTCGCACCCGGCCGGACGGTCACCAGCTTGTCGGTGGTCTTCCCGGAGTCGCGCTCGAAGACGTAGTAGCGGACCTGCCCGCTGCCCTTCCCGGACACCGTCACCGGCACCCGGTAGGTACGCACCCCAAAGTCGCCCTCCTTGACGGTGAGCCGTCCGACGTCGACCCGCGGCAGCGCGGCGGCCTGAGCGGCCGGGGTACCGGGGCGCCAGCCCCAGGCGTCCACCAGCCACGCCTTGCCGGACGCCGAACGCGGCGTGATCTCCAGGGACTTGACCCGCTTGAGGTCGAAGGTCTTCGCCGTCTTCAGCGGCACCCGCACCTCGCGCGCCCAGTAGGAGGACGTGCTCGCGGTGCCCGGCAGCCCGTCCACGGCGACCTGCCCGAGCGTCGCGCGGCGGTTCGCGGAGTCGACGAGGGTGACGTCGAGCTTGGTGCCCCTGCTGTTCGGCGGGACGAAGACCCGCAGCGCGAGGGAGTGCGAACCGGCCAGCGACAGTGGCTTCGCGGGGCTGATCCGCGTGGCCGTGCCCGGCTTGCTCCAGGAGACGGCGACCGCGCGGCGGCCGGCCTCCCGAGGGGAGTCCCACTGCGCGAAGTGCGGGGACATGCCCTTGGCCGGGTCGAGACCGCACGCCTTCTTCGGCTCGGTGTAGTTGACCGCGTCGCACAGCCGCGCGCCGGTCACCGTCACCGGGGAGTCCGGCAGGAACCCGGCACCCCGGTTCGCGCCGACGGCGTGCGTGAGCACCTGTGCCTTGCCGGCGGAGGCGGCGCGGACGGGCGTCCCGTCGAGGAGCGGGCGGACCCGGTCGTCGCCGGCGACGAACAGCCGCGCGGCGGCGGCGATGTACACCGCGCCCGTCTGGTGCTGCTGGTCGGCGGTCAGCCGGGTGGCCCTGCCGGGGGCGCAGACCGCGTCCGGGCGGTCGGGGTCGCCGACGAAGTCGTCCCAGGCGGGGGCCTGCGCCTTGCCCGGCGTCCACTCCGTGTTGAAGAAGTTGTGGTTCGCGCCGACCACGTACACCGCGCTGTGCAGCGCCTTGCCGTTGCTGACACCGCGCGTGCCGTCGACGAAGACCTCGCCCTGGAGGTCGGAGACGTCGCCGTCGCAGCCGGGCAGGATCGTCGCGGAGGGGACGTCGGCGACCGGGTTCTGGGCGAAGATCGTCGGCCCGATCAGCACGGTCCCGCTGATGTGCCAGCGCGCCTTGCCCGGAGCGCCGTCCTGCGCGGCCGGCGGCGGGTACAGGCTGTCCATCGCCGCCCGGTTGACGCCTTCACCACCGCGCGAGTGCCCGACGAGCAGCACCTTCGACAGATCGGTCCTCGGCGCGTCGCGGACGACGGCGGGTGCGGACGACGGCTTCGCGGCCCAGTCGGCCCAGCGGGCGAGGTGGCGGCGCACCAGCGAGGAGCGGGCCTGCGCACCGGCGTCCTCGGCCTCCCAGTCCTGCCCGTTGATGCCGTTCGCGGAGATCGAGACGGTCACATAGCCCTGGGACGCGAGGAGTTGCTGGTCCTTCACGTACCCCTGGTGGCTGGGGATCTCCCGGTAGCCCTTGGCGCAGGGCCACTCGCCGGTGACGTCGTTCTCCGTGCCGGGCTTGTAGCACGTGGAGTGCCGGCCGTGCAGGAACAGGGCGACGGGGCGCTTGCCGGTGGCGCCCTTGGGGGCGATCACGAGGCCCCGCATCTCCACGGGCACCTTGAAGCCGGGGAGTTTGACGGAGGAGAGGGAGTACTCGCCGCGTGTCGTGCGGTAGGGGCCCGGCTTGCCGGGGTCGACCGGGTTGGCCGGCAGCGCGGGCGCCGCGGCGGGGGCGGTGACGGGGGAGCGGGATCCGGACTCCTCGGCGTCCAGGCGGCGTCCGCCGGCCTGGACTTCGAGGCTGTCGAGGCCGGAGAGCCGCCGCGCCGAGGCCGCGTCGTCGAGGGCGAGCTTGAACGTGCGGCCGTCGGCGGCCGGTTTCGGGACGCCCAGGAGACGGCCGTTCGCGTGGAACTCCACGCGGGCGTCGCCCATGGGCACGGACTGCGGCGCGCGCCACAGCAGATCATGGCCGGAAATGCGCCAGCCGGGCGGAAGCGTGTTCGCGGTCGACGGGCTCGTCGACGTCGCCTCCGTGGCCTGGGCCAGACCCGGTGAACCCGCCAGGACCGCGAGCGCGGCCACAGCGGTGACACCTATTCGCCGGGAACGGGACAAGGGTGTTCCCTCCTCGCACTTGGAGTGCGGGCAACCCGTCCGAACCGGGCGCCTCGCACGCCCCAGATGATGCGAGGCGTTGGCTATGGGTTGACTGTGGGAACTCTGTCTGTGGCAACGACCGAACAGATCGAGCCATTTCGGCCCGCCGTCAGCTCCAGGACCGGTACGGCTCGTCGATCAGCTGGAACACCGGCTCGCCCCGCACCGGGTCATGAGCGGTCGTCAGCCGCACCCGGTCCCCGCTGTGGATCCCGATCGGCGGCCCGATGACCCGGCCGCGTACGACGAACCCCTCGGCCAGCTCGACCATCGACACGTTGCGCGCGGCCGGGGTGTTGCGGTGCACGATCGTCGTGTGGCGGACGGTGCCGGTGCCCTCGCTGCGCTCCGTGCGCAGGTCGCTGCCCCGGCAGACCGGGCACAGCACGCGGTGGAACATCGCCGTTCCGCAGTAGTCGCAGCGCTGGAAGAGGATCGTCTCGGTGGGGGCGGTGCGCCGGTCGAGCACGGCGGCTCCGCCGGCCGCTCGCTGCGTGGCGTTCGTGTGGTGGTACACGCTGATCGACTCCCTGCGGATCGCCCGGACGAAACGCACGGTGCGCTGGGGTGCCACCGTGCACCCGGCCAGCGTATGGCACTCAGTGCCAGCGGTAAAGGCACTGGGTACCCCTTAAAACTAGTGCACCGCCCCCTAGTTCAACTGCTCCTGTTCAACCACGCCCCAGCGTCGTCTCGATCTCCTGCACCACCCGCCACAGCGGCGCCCCCCGTCGAGAGACGACCACGACGACGTCCTCCGGGATCCCGCCACCCGGCGAGGACGCGGTCAGGACCGGGGTGGCGGCCGGGCCGTACGTCCGCTGCACGTACTCCAGCGCGCTGTCGACCATCGCGCCCGCGTCGCCCGTGCCGTCCGAACGCAGCCAGGAGCGCAGGGCGTTGTTGTGCGCGGCCACCACGGCGGCGGCGATGACGTCCGCGTGCAAGGTGCCGTCGGGGCGGTCGGCGAAGCGGGTGCGCAGGTACTCGGCGAGGGCGCGTTCGTAGCGCCACACCACCGACAACTCGTAGGCGCGCAGCCCCGGTACGCGTCGGGTGAGCCGGTAGCGCTGCACGGAGAAGGGCGGGTTCTCGGCGTACATCCCCAGGACCAGACGCGCCGCGTCGCACACCCGGCGGACCGGATCCCGGCTGGCGTCGTCCTCGGCCAGGAAGGCGGTCATGTCGCTGAGGCAGCGCTCGTGGTCGGGGAAGACCACGTCCTCCTTGGAGGGGAAGTAGCGGAAGAACGACCGCCGTCCGACCCCGGCGAGCGCCACGATGTCGTCCACCGTGGTCTGTTCGTACCCGCGTTCCAGGAAGAGCCGGAAGGCCGCGGCGGCCAGCGCGTCCCGCATGGAGGGCTTGCTCATGGCACGGAACGTAGCACGGGGTGGCACTCAGTTCCCTGAACCGGTGGGTGGGGAGGGAACTGAGTGCGTTACGGGGCTACAGGCGTTCGGCGGCCTCGACCACGTTCGTCAGGAGCATCGCGCGCGTCATCGGGCCGACCCCGCCGACCGGCGGCGAGAACGAACCGGCGACGTCGCTGACGTCGGGGTGGACGTCACCGAGGATGCCCTCGACCGTGCGGGTCAGGCCGACGGACAGGACGGTCGCGCCGGGCTTGATCCAGTCCGGGGTGACGAGGTGGGCGACGCCCGCCGCGGCGACCACGACGTCGGCCACCCGGGCGTGCGCCGCGACGTCCTGCGTGGCCTCGTGGCACAGCGTGACCGTCGCGTGCTCGGTGGCGCGCGTCAGCATCAGGCCCAGCGGGCGGCCGACGGTGATGCCGCAGCCGATCACGCAGAACTGCTGGCCGGTGATGGCCACATCGTTGCGGCGCAGCAGGTCGATGATGCCGCGCGGCGTGCACGGCAGGGGGCCCGGGATGCCGAGGACCAGGCGGCCCAGGTTGGTGGGGTGCAGGCCGTCGGCGTCCTTGCGGGGGTCGATCAGTTCGAGGACCGCGTGGGTGTCGATGTGGGCGGGCAGCGGGAGCTGGACGATGAAGCCGGTGCAGGCCGGGTCCTCGTTGAGGCGCAGGACGGCCGCCTCGACGTCCGCCTGGGAGGCGTCGGCCGGCAGCTCGACGCGGATGGAGGCGATGCCGACCTGCGCGCAGTCGCGGTGCTTGCCGCCGACGTAGGAGCGGCTGCCCGGGTCGTCACCGACGAGGACGGTGCCGAGGCCGGGGGTGATGCCACGCTCCTTGAGCGCACTCACCCGCTGGGCCAGCTCGGTCTTGATGGAGGCGGCGGCGGCCTTGCCGTCGAGAAGTGTCGCGGTGGTCACGGGAGCGGGGAACCCTTCGAGCGAAGACGCGGTCGGGGAGCCGGTGACGTCCTCGGCCCCCGTGCCTCCATCGTACGTCGTCCGGGTGAAAGATCGGATATCGAGCCCGGCCTGAACCCCGGGGCTCGGGCGTGCGTATCTCTCCCGGGGGACACGAGGAGAGGGGAGAGCGGCGTGCCGACACCGCAGGGCGGCGGCGAGAACTTCGAGCGTGAGGTCCTGGAACCCATCGTGGTTCTCAGGCCCCGCCGTACCGACGCGCTCGCGGACCTGTTCCGCGAGCTGACCGAACTGAGCACGGAGGACACTCCGGGCGACGAGAAGACCCGCACGTACGAGGCGGTGAACGTCGCCTCGGCCGAGCCGGTCACCGAGCGCCTCCCACCGCTCCCGCCCCGCCCGGCAGGCCGCCGACGCCGTCCTC
>NZ_JBTYMC010000313.1:0-7604 GCF_054880855.1 Streptomyces sp. S6
AGCGTCAGCGCGTGCGCCGGAGTCATCCCGAACTGCACGGTGCTCAGATCCCGCCAGCCGCGCCGCAGCGCCGGCTTCACCCTCGGATGCACGGCCACCACCCCCGTCGTCCACGTGGATGATCTCGCCCGTGGTCTTGGGGAACCAGTCGCTCAGGAGGGCGACGATGCCTCGGCCGGCCGGCTCGGGGTCCTTGAGGTCCCACTCCATCGGGGAGCGGTCGTCCCAGACGGAGGCGAGGTCGCTGAAGCCGGGGATGGACTTGGCGGCCATGGAGCCGAGGGGGCCGGCGGAGATGAGGTTGCAGCGGATGTTCTGCTTGCCCAGGTCGCGGGCCATGTAGCGGTTGGTGGCCTCAAGGGCGGCCTTGGCGGGGCCCATCCAGTCGTACTGCGGCCACGCGTACTGCGCGTCGAAGGTGAGGCCGACGACCGAGCCGCCGTTCTGCATCAGCGGCAGGCAGGCCATGGTGAGCGACTTCAGGGAGAACGCCGAGACGTGCATGGCGGTGGCCACGGACTCGAACGGCGTGTTGAGGAAGTTGCCGCCGAGCGCGTCCTGCGGGGCGAACCCGATGGAGTGGACGACGCCGTCGAGGCCGCCCAGCTCCTCGCCGACGACGTCCGCGAGACGGCTCATGTGCTCGTCGTTGGTGACGTCCAGCTCGATGACCTTGGTGGGCTTCGGCAGCTTCTTGGCGATGCGCTCGGTCAGCGTGGGCCGGGGGAAGGCCGTCAGGATGATCTCGGCGCCCTGCTCCTGGGCCAGCTTGGCGGCGTGGAAGGCGATGGACGCCTCCGTCAGCACACCGGTGATCAGGATGCGCTTGCCTTCGAGGATTCCGCTCATGGTGATCAGTGACCCATTCCCAGTCCGCCGTCAACGGGAATGACGGCTCCAGTGATGTACGAGGCGTCGTCGGAGGCGAGGAACCGCACCGTCGCGGCGATCTCCTCCGGCTGCGCGTACCGGCCGAGCGGCACCTGGGACACGATTCCGGCGCGCTGCTCGTCGGTGAGGACCTTGGTCATGTCGGTGTCGACGAAACCGGGGGCCACGACGTTGAAGGTGATGTTGCGGGAGCCCAGCTCGCGCGCGAGTGAGCGGGCGAAGCCGACAAGACCGGCCTTCGACGCGGCGTAGTTCGCCTGCCCCGGCGAGCCGTACAGGCCGACGACCGAGGAGATCAGGACGACGCGGCCCTTCTTGGCGCGCAGCATGCCCCGGTTGGCGCGCTTGACGACCCGGAAGGTGCCCGTGAGGTTCGTGTCGATGACCGACGTGAAGTCGTCCTCGGACATGCGCATCAGGAGCTGGTCCTTGGTGACGCCCGCGTTGGCGACCAGGACCTCGACGTTGCCGTGCTGCTCCTCGATCTCCTTGTATGCCTGCTCGACCTGCTCGGGGTCGGTGATGTCGCACTTGACGGCCAGGAAGCCGGCCGGAGGCTCACCTGAGCGGTATGTGATCGCGACCTTGTCGCCGGCGTCGGCGAAAGCGCGGGCGATGGCGAGGCCGATGCCCCGGTTGCCTCCGGTGACGAGAACCGAGCGGCTCAACGGATCACCCTTTCGATAGGGGTCTGAACACATCCGCCCGGACAGTCGGCTGGCAGGCGGCTTCCCCGAAAACCTATCCGCCCGGCTCCTTTCACCGACATTCGGGCACCGACAGTGGGTCATGACCCTGTCTGTGGGGTTCCTACAGTCGGCGTGGACGTGCTTCCAGGGAGGCGGGATTTCGGGGGAGCGCGCGCTGTGCGACATGATTCACTGCCTGCGACGGTCATCACAGGCGAGCACCCCGAAGGGACCCCTACTCGTGCCTCATGAGATCGATCAATCGTTTCTGGCCCTCCCGCTGCGGGCCCTCGCGGACGCCGCGCTCGCGCGGGCCCGGGCGCTCGGGGCCGAGCACGCGGACTTCCGGTTCGAGCGGGTGCGCAGCGCCGCGTGGCGGCTGCGGGACGGGCGGCCCGCGGGGTCGTCGGACTCGACGGATCTGGGGTACGCGGTCCGCGTCGTGCACGGCGGCACCTGGGGGTTCGCCTCGGGTGTCGACCTGAGCATGGACGCCGCCGCGAAGGTCGCCTCGCAGGCCGTGGCCATGGCGAAGCTGTCCGCGCAGGTCATCAGGGCCGCCGGGTCCGACGAGCGGGTCGAGTTGGCGGCTGAGCCGGTGCACGCCGAGAAGACCTGGGTGTCGGCGTACGAGATCGACCCGTTCTCCGTGCCGGACGAGGAGAAGACGGGGCTGCTCGGGGAGTGGAGCGGACGGCTGCTCGCGGCGGACGGGGTCGACCATGTGGACGCCTCGCTGCTGACCGTCCACGAGAACAAGTTCTACGCGGACACCGCCGGCACGGTCACGACCCAGCAGCGCGTACGGCTGCACCCGCAGCTGACGGCCGTCTCCGTGGACGGCTCCAGCGGCGAGTTCGACTCGATGCGCACGCTCGCGCCGCCGGCCGGGCGGGGCTGGGAGTACCTGACGGGCACCGGCTGGGACTGGGACACCGAGCTGGCGGAGATGCCGTCGCTGCTCGCCGAGAAGATGCGCGCGCCGAGCGTGGATGCGGGGCTGTACGACCTCGTCGTCGACCCCTCGAACCTGTGGCTGACGATCCACGAGTCCATCGGCCACGCCACGGAACTCGACCGCGCGCTCGGCTACGAGGCCGCCTACGCGGGCACCTCCTTCGCGACGTTCGACCAGCTCGGCAAGCTCAGGTACGGCTCCGAGCTGATGAACGTCACCGGTGACCGGACGGCCGAGCACGGCCTCGCGACCATCGGGTACGACGACGAGGGTGTCGAGGGCCAGTCCTGGGACCTGGTGAAGGACGGCACGCTCGTCGGCTACCAGCTCGACCGGCGGATCGCGAAGCTGACGGGGCTGGGCCGGTCCAACGGGTGCGCGTACGCCGACTCGCCGGGGCACGTCCCCGTGCAGCGGATGGCGAACGTGTCGCTGGCGCCGGACCCGGCGGGCATGTCGACCGAGGACCTCATCGGGGGTGTCGACCGGGGCATCTACGTCGTCGGCGACCGCTCCTGGTCCATCGACATGCAGCGCTACAACTTCCAGTTCACCGGGCAGCGGTTCTTCCGCATCGAGAACGGCCGTCTCACCGGCCAGCTCCGGGACGTCGCCTACCAGGCCACGACCACCGACTTCTGGGGTTCGATGACGGCCGTCGGCGGCCCCCAGACGTACGTCCTCGGCGGCGCCTTCAACTGCGGCAAGGCCCAGCCGGGCCAGGTCGCGGCGGTGTCGCACGGCTGTCCGTCCGCGCTCTTCAAGGGCGTCAACATCCTCAACACGACGCAGGAGGCCGGGCGATGAGCGTTCGCATCAAGGTCGGCCGGGGGTCCGGGGGTCGTCCCCCGGGCAAGCACAGTCTCAACACGACGCAGGAGGCCGGGCGATGAGCGCCGCCGTGAAGAAGCCGCACGAGATCGTCGAGCGGGCGCTGGAGCTGTCGCGGGCGGACGGGTGTGTCGTCATCGCGGACGAGCAGTCGTCGGCGAACCTGCGCTGGGCGGGCAACGCGCTGACGACGAACGGGGTCACGCGCGGGCGGACGCTGACGGTGATCGCGACGGTCGACGGCAAGGAGGGCACCGCGTCGGGTGTGGTGACCCGGTCCGCCGTCACGGCCGACGAGCTGGAGTCCCTCGTCCGCGCCGCCGAGGAGGCCGCGCGGGGCGCGGGTCCGGCGGAGGACGGGCGCCCGCTGGTGACCGGCACGCCCGCCTCCCCGGAGTTCACGGAGGCGCCCGCGGAGACGTCGTCCGCCGTGTTCGCGGACTTCGCGCCGGCGCTCGGGGAGGCGTTCGCCCGCGCGCGGGCGGGTGGGCGGGAGCTGTACGGGTTCGCCAACCACGAGATGGTGTCGACGTACCTGGGCACCTCGACGGGCCTGCGGCTGCGGCACGACCAGCCGAACGGCACGCTGGAGCTGAACGCCAAGTCCCCCGACCGCACCCGCTCGGCGTGGGCCGGGCGCTCCACGCGGGACTTCAAGGACGTCGACCCGGCGGCGCTGGACGCGGAGCTGGCCGTCCGCCTCGGCTGGGCCGAGCGCCGCATCGAGCTGCCCGCCGGGCGGTACGAGACGCTGCTGCCGCCGACCGCCGTCGCCGACCTGCTGATCTACCAGCTGTGGTCGCAGTCGGGCCGGGACGCGACCGAGGGGCGGACGGTGTTCTCAAAGCCGGGCGGCGGGACGCGGCTCGGTGAGCGGCTCACCGAGCTGCCGCTGACCCTGCGCAGCGACCCGAACGAGCCGGGCCTCGAATCGGCGCCGTTCGTCATCGCGCACTCCTCCGGCGGCGACACGTCCGTCTTCGACAACGGGCTTCCCGTCCAGGCCACCGAGTGGGTCGGCGAGGGGGTGCTGAAGAACCTCGTCACCACCCGGCACAGCGCCTCCCTCACGGGCCTGCCGGTCGCGCCCGCCGGGGACAACGTCATCCTGGACGGCGGCGGCTCGCAGTCCCTGGACGAGATGGTCGCGGCGACCGAGCGCGGGCTGCTGCTGACGTGCCTGTGGTACATCCGCGAGGTGGACCCGGCGACCCTGCTGCTGACCGGGCTCACCCGGGACGGCGTGTACCTCGTCGAGAACGGCGAGGTCGTCGGCGAGGTCAACAACTTCCGGTTCAACGAGTCGCCGGTCGACCTGCTCGGGCGGGCGGTCGAGGCGGGGCGGACGGAGAAGACGCTGCCGCGTGAGTGGAGCGACTGGTTCACGCGGGCGGCGATGCCGGCGCTGCGGGTGCCGGATTTCAATATGAGCTCTGTCAGTCCGGGCGTATAACCTCGTAGGCGGTGGCCGGTCGGCCGCCGGTTCGAGCTGTGATCTAGGAGACAGAGAACGTGACGGACATCGTCGATGACCTGAAGTGGCGTGGGCTCTTCGCCCAGTCCACCGACGAGGACGCCCTGCGCAAGGCGTTCGCGGACGGTCCCGTCACGTTCTATTGCGGCTTCGACCCGACCGCGCCGTCCCTGCACGTCGGCCACCTCGTCCAGGTGCTGACGGTGCGGCGGCTCCAGCAGGCCGGGCACCGTCCGCTGGCGCTGGTCGGCGGGGCGACGGGCCTGATCGGCGACCCCCGCCCGACGGCGGAGCGCACGCTGAACTCGCCGGAGGTGGTGGCCGGCTGGGTGGAGCGGCTGCGTGGGCAGATCGAGCCGTTCCTGTCCTTCGAGGGCGAGAACGCGGCCGTGATGGTCAACAACCTCGACTGGACGGCGGGGCTGTCGGCGATCGAGTTCCTGCGGGACATCGGCAAGCACTTCCGCGTCAACAAGATGCTCACGAAAGACTCGGTCGCGCGGCGGCTGGAGTCCGACCAGGGCATCAGCTACACGGAGTTCAGCTACCAGATCCTCCAGGGCATGGACTTCCTCCAGCTCTACCGCCGCCACGGCTGCACGCTCCAGCAGGGCGGCAGCGACCAGTGGGGCAACCTCACGGCCGGGCTCGACCTGATCCACCGCCTGGAGCCGGGCGTCGAGGCGCACGCACTGGCGACGCCGCTGATGACGAAGGCGGACGGCACGAAGTTCGGCAAGACCGAGGGCGGGGCCGTCTGGCTCGACCCCGAGTTGACGACGCCGTACGCGTTCTACCAGTTCTGGCTGAACGTCGACGACCGGGACATCTCGCGGTACATGCGGATCCTGTCCTTCAAGTCCCGTGCGGAGCTGGAGGAGTTGGAGCGGCAGACCGAGGAGAGGCCGCAGGCGCGGGCCGCTCAGCGGGCGCTGGCGGAGGAGCTGACGACGCTGGTTCACGGCGCGGGCCAGACGGAAGCCGTGATCGCCGCGTCGAAGGCGTTGTTCGGTCAGGGCGAGCTGACCGACCTGGACGCCGGGACGCTTGCCGCCGCGTTGTCCGAGGTGCCGCATGTCCAGGTCGCCGAACTGGGGCTCGTCGTCGACCTGTTGGCGGAGGTCGGGCTGGTGGCCAGTAAGTCGGCCGCGCGGCGGACGGTGAAGGAGGGCGGTGCTTACGTGAACAACGTGAAGGTCGCCTCCGAGGACGCCGTACCGGCGAAGGAGGACCTGTTGCACGGGCGGTGGCTGGTGCTGCGGCGGGGCAAGAAGAACCTCGCGGCGGTGGAGTTCACGGGCTGAGCCGACGTCATACGTGAGGGTGCCTTCCCACGGGAAGGCACCCTCTGTGCTGTCTCAGGTGCGCTGTTTGTTCCTGCCCAGCGTCGCCGAGTACGCCATGTCGCCCAGGAAGACGATGACGACGGCCGCGATCAGCTGGAAGGCGTGGCGGCCCCAGTCGATGCCTGGGGTGGCGTCGATGCCGACGGCTCGGGCGAGGGCGTTGCCCGCGATGGCGCCGAGGATGCCGAAGACGGTGGTCAGCCAGAGGGGGCTGTGCTGCTTGCCCGGGATGATCGCCTTCGCGAGCAGGCCCAGCACGAACCCCACGATGATCGCCCACAACCAGCCCATGGCTGCCTCCTTGTACGGATCGACGTGAGCATTGCCCCCAGTGTCGTGCCGGTCGCGGTACGCCGCATGTCGAGACCGGGGTACAGGGCTCGGCGCAGGAGGATCGCCCGGTCCCGAGATGCCCCGGTCTCGAAGGCTGCGCAGGTGCGGCGTACCGTGGAAGACGCCCGGGGGCCGGTTTCGCGTCCGGGGGAGTCGTAGCGGGCGGACGGTGGAGTGGGATGCGGAAGCAGGGTGCCGAGGGGAACGGCCAGGTGTTCCGGATCACCGGGGCGCGGCAGGGTCTCCAGGACGACGTGCGGGGGCGGCAGCGGCGGTACATCATCTCGATGTCCGTACGGACGGTGTCGGTGGTGCTGGCGGCGACCTTGTGGAACGTGGAGCGGCATGTGGCGATGGTCGCGCTGGCTCTCGGCATCCTGCTGCCGTACATCGCGGTGGTGATCGCCAACGCGGGGCGGGAGAACGCGCCGGGGCTGCCGTCCACGTTCGTCGCTTCGCCGGGGCGGGCTCAGCTGGCGCCGCCGGAGGATGCGGAATCGGGTACTACCGGGCGGTAATAGTGAACGCACTGTGCGTTCGCCGCGGACAAGGCTCAAGAAAAGCTCAGATCTATCTAGTTGTTCCGGTGCCATCCGGGCGCTGTGCCGTGACATACTTCCTACGCGCTCCGCATCCCCCGTCGGAGCGACGGACCGACGCCGGGCAGCTCCCCCCGTGGCTGCTCGGCGTCGCCTTTTTGTGCACGGGTCTGCTTCTGTACACGGGTCTGTGAGACGGCGCTGTGATCGACGAAACCCCCATCTGCTCGGCCAAGGGCTGCCGCACGGCCGCCGTGTGGGTGCTGGCCTGGAACAACCCGAAGATCCACACGCCGGAGCGGCGCAAGACGTGGCTGGCGTGCGAGGAGCACCGGGAGCATCTGTCGCAGTTCCTCGGGGTGAGGGGTTTCCTCAAGGACGTCGTCAGGTTCGAGGAGTGGGAAGCTCCCGAGGGGGCTTGACCGACTCCGGCTAGGGCGTGTTCTGGGTTGCGATCACGGGAGGGCTGGTAGGCTGCGTAACCAGAGGATGGATCCGCGCAGGTGAAGTCCGGCGGCGTAGCTCTCGGGTGTCTTGTCGTAG
>NZ_JBTYMC010000314.1:0-7557 GCF_054880855.1 Streptomyces sp. S6
GCCGGGGCGGGCGGCGCTGCTGGCCGACCGGGACGGGGCCGCGTTCGGGATCTGGGAGGGCGAGCTGTTCGGCGACTGGGACCTGTGGCGCCGCTCGGCCCCCGCCCTGGTCCGCCTCCACACCCGGGACGCCTTCGCGTCGGCGATCTTCTACGGCGAGGTCCTGGACTGGGCCTCCGATCTGCCGGGGAGCTGCGAGGTCCACTACGTCGACTACGGGGCCGGCGAGGTCGTCCTGCGCAGCCGGGGCGCGGACGTCGCCCGTATCGGCTCCGGCGCTCTGGAGGCGGCCCCCGACCCCACGGTCCGCCCCCACTGGCAGGTCCACTTCACCGCCCCGGACGTCGCCGCCTGCGCCCGCGCCGCCGAACTGCACGGCGGGAGCGTCCTGACCAAGTCGGCGCGGGACGTGGTGCTGCGGGACCCGGAGGGGGCGCAGTTCACGGTGACGGAGCGGGGGGACTGAAGGCGCCGGGGAGAGGGCGGAGGCGGGCGCTCGGGCCCGATCGCGCGATGCCCGCCCGGACTTCTCTACGCGGCCGCCGGCAGCGCCCTCGGCAGGCTTCTCGGCAGGTCGAGGCTGGTGCGCAGGCCCGGTATCGGCAGGACCGGAATCAGGCGGGCGCGGCGGCCCGTGCGGGCGCGTTGGGTGAACCAGATGACCTTGGTGCCGCCGGTGGTGGCGCAGCAGCCCCAGCCGTCGCTGGTGGCGGCGAGGCGGGTGAGGCAGGCGCGCAGGTCCTGGACGGGGCGCAGGTCGGGGTCGTGCTCGGCGACGGCGGTGATGAGGTGGTGGCCGTTCCACCACATCTCGATCGCCGCGCGTTTGTCGACGGCGTGCCGGTCGATGGCGTTGAGCAGCAGCTCGGCGCCCTCCCCGACGGGTTCCGCCAGCGTCTCCAGACCCCAGTGCCGCAGGTGTGCGGCGAGGATGCGCCGGACCTGTCCGGCCCGCTGCGGGCTGACGTCGACGTCGAGGTGGTAGGTGCAGGGAGCGGCGGTCTTCATCGTCGTCGGCTCCTGACTGCCATTCGTTTCCGCGTCACCTCCACGGTGGGGGCGTTGCTCCGTTCGTGCAACACGGGCCTCTCGTGTACCCGTGATCGGCGCGCTCATGCCAGGTGCGAAGGCCTGGTGCGAAAAGTGGAGGCGATGTTGTGGATCGGTGTCGATTGCTTGCCCGTTCGTGGTCACAAGGGCCCGCCGCTGGGCTAGATTCGAGCACCCCGGCAGCCGTTTTGGCCTGGGCCTTCACTCCCCGTTCCTGTCAGGAGCCAGCGCATGCGCGACGTGTCCCCGCTGACCGGAGGGCTCGCCGACAGCGTCTTCGACATGGCGCGGCGCACCCCCGACCGGCCGGTGCTGGCGCGGCGTTCGGCGGTGGACCCCGAGACGTGGGACGAGGTGAGCGCGGCGGCGCTGCGGGACGAGGTCGTGGCACTGGCGCGAGGGTTCGTCGCGTCGGGCATCTCTCCGGGTCACCGCATCGCGGTGATGGCGCGCACCCGCTACGAGTGGACGGTCATCAGCTACGCGCTGTGGACGGTGGGCGCGGAGGTCGTGCCGGTGTACCCGACGTCGTCGCGGAACCAGGTCGAGTGGATCCTGCGGGACTCCGGCTGCGTCGGGGTCGTCGTGGAGGACGAGGCGACCGTGATGACGGTCGGTTCGGTGTGCGCGGGCCTGAACCGGCTGCGTCACGTCTGGCAGTTGGACGCGGGCGCCCTCGACCGGCTGGTGGCGCTGGGCGAGTCGGTGCCGGTGACGACGGTGGACTCGCTGCGCCGGATCGTGTTCCCCGACTCGACCGCGGCGATCGTCTACACCTCCGGCACCTCGGGCCGTCCGCTGGGCTGCGCGCTCACCCACCAGGGCCTGGCGAGCCCCTGCGACACGCTGCTCGCCGGGTGGGGACACACGGCCGCACCCCCCGGACAGCGGCCCGCGATCCTCGCGTTCCTGCCGTTCTCGCACGTGTACGGGCTGATGATCCAGGGGCTGTGCATCCGCGGCGGCATCTTGATGGGGCACGAGCCGGACATGAGCGAGGCGGCGCTCACGGCGGCGCTGCGCACGTTCCGGCCGACGTACCTGTACGCGGTGCCGTCGGTGTTCGAGAAGATCTACAAGGGGTTCCTGCTGGCCGCCCAGCAGTCCGGGCGCGGGGGGCTGTTCGAGCGGGCGGCGCAGACGGCGCGGGAGTTCGCGGCGTCCGTGGAGCGCCAGCGCCTCGGCCGGGGTTCGGGGCCGGGTCTCGACCTGCGGATGCAGCACGCCGTCTTCGAGCGGACCGTCTACCGCAGACTGCGCGGCACGCTCGGCGGACGTGTCCGGCGTGCCTCCTCGGGCGGCTCGACCCTGCACCGCGACCTGTCGCTGTTCTACGAGGGCATCGGTATCTACGTCAACGACGGCTACGGCCTCACCGAGACCGGCGGCGGCATCACCGCGCAGCCGCTGGGCCGCGAGAAGTCGGGCACGGTCGGGCAGGCGCTGCCCGGCACGGACGTCCGGGTCGCCGACGACGGGGAGATCCTGGTGAGCGGCCCCTCGGTGTTCCAGGGGTACGTGGGCGACGAGGCGGCGACCCGGGCGGCGCTGCACGACGGCTGGCTGGCCACCGGTGATCTGGGCCGTCTCGACTCGGACGGCTATCTGACGATCACCGGCCGCAAGAAGGACGTCATCGTCACGACCAGCGGCAAGAGCGTCTCGCCCACGCTGCTCGAACAGCGGCTGCGTGTCCACCCGTTGGTCCACCAGGCGGTCGTGGTCGGCGACAACCGGCCCTGTGTCGGCGCGCTGATCACCCTCGACCCGGAGTTCCTGGCGCACTGGCGGGCCCGGCTCGCGCTCCAGGGCGACCTGCCGAGCCGTGAGGCGCGGGAGGAGAACGCCCTGCGCGAGGAGATCGGCCGGGCGGTCGCCGCCGCGAACAGTGCCGTCTCCCGCGCGGAGTCGATCCGGGTGTTCCGGATCCTGCCGCACGCCTTCGACCAGGCGGGCGGGCTGCTGACGCCGTCGATGAAGCTGCGCCGGGACTCGATCGCCCTGCACTGGGCGGCGGAGATCGAGGCCATGTACCAGGCCCGCGCCCCGATCCCCCGCCACATCCCGTCGGACGCCCTCGGCTGGGACGACGCCGACGACGTGTTCAGGTGAGGCTGCCGGCGGCTCAGGCGGGTGCGGTGCCGCGCGCGGTGAGCCTCAGGTAGTAGGCGCCGACGGTCGCGAGGTAGCGGGGGTCGCGGGTCTCGCTGTCGGTGCGGAAGCGCGGCGCGGCCTTCACCTCCTCGCGGCTGCACGTCAGCAGGACGCGCCGGCCGGTGTCGTCGACGCCTGCGACGGTGCCCGCCGGGACGACCGCGCTGCGGCCGAAGACCCAGACTCCGGTCTCGACGACGAGGTGACGCATGCCCTGGGGTGCGGCTTCGCGTTCGACGCGGCCGACGGTGCCGTCCGTGGCGACGACGGTGTAGCCGGTCAGTCCCTGCCCTTCGACGCGACCGGACTCCGGCGCGTACGTCCAGATTCTCTCGCTGGTCAACACGGCTCCCTCCCTTTCACCCCGTGGACGGCCGCCCGCCGCCGTCCGTACAGCTCCCCCATACCCGCCCGAAGCCGTGGTGACGCCGCATATCCGGGTGCGGTACGGCACGCATGGAACGAAGGGACGGGGGTATGGCCATGTGACTATCGGGCCGGGGTCGTCAACATGCCTCTCCCGGCTGGCGCGAGCGCCTCCGGCGCGGTGGGATCGGTGTGGTGCCGTAGACAAGGGAGGCCGACGTGGATCGACCCAGGATCCTGGTGGTGGGCGCGGGTTTCGCGGGCGTGGGCTGCGTCCGGAGACTGGAGCGGGGTCTGGCCCCGGGCGAGGCGGACATCACGCTGGTGACGCCGTTCGCCTACCAGCTCTACCTGCCGCTGCTGCCACAGGTGGCGTCGGGTGTGCTCACCCCGCAGTCGATCGCCGTGTCGCTGCGCCGCAGCAGCAGGTACCGCACCCGGATCATCCCGGGCGGTGCGATCGGCGTCGACCTCAAGTCGAAGGTGTGCGTGGTCCGCACGATCACCGGCGACCTCGTCAACGAGCCGTACGACTACCTCGTCCTCGCCCCCGGCAGCGTCACCCGCACGTTCGACATCCCGGGCCTCACCGACCACGCGATCGGTATGAAGACGCTGGCCGAGGCCGCATACGTGCGGGACCACGTGATCGCGCAGCTCGATCTGGCCGACGCGAGCGAGGACCCCGCCGAGCGGGCCTCCCGGCTCCAGTTCGTGGTGGTCGGCGGCGGGTACGCGGGCACCGAGACGGCGGCCTGTCTGCAACTGCTCACCCGTAACGCCGTCAAGCGGTATCCGCGCCTGGACCCGAAGCTCATCAAGTGGCATCTCATCGACATCGCCCCGAAGCTGATGCCGGAGCTGGGCGACAAGCTCGGGGCGAGCGCGCAGGAGGTGCTGCGCAAGCGGGGCGTCGAGATCTCCCTCGGCGTGTCCATCGCGAAGGCCGGTCCCGAGGAGGTCACCTTCACGGACGGCCGGGTGATCCCGACGCGCACGCTGATCTGGACGGCGGGTGTCGCCGCGAGCCCGCTGATCGGGACGCTCGGCGCGGAGACGGTCCGGGGGCGGCTCGCCGTCACGCCGGAGATGTCGGTGCCGGGGCACGACGGGGTGTTCGCCCTCGGGGACGCGGCGGCCGTGCCGGATCTCGCCAAGGGTGAGGACGGCGCCGTCTGCCCGCCGACGGCCCAGCACGCGATGCGCCAGGGGAAGGTCGTCGCGGACAACGTCATCGCGACGCTGCGGGGGCAGGGGACGAAGGCGTACAAGCACAAGGACCTCGGTCTGGTCGTCGACCTCGGCGGGACGGACGCGGTGTCCAAGCCGATGGGCGTGGAGCTGCGGGGCGTGCCCGCGCAGGCCGTGGCGCGCGGCTACCACTGGTCGGCGCTGCGCACGAACGTCGCGAAGGTGCGGGTCCTGACCAACTGGACCCTCAACGCGCTCGCCGGGGACGATTTCGTCCGCACCGGCTTCCAGTACCGGCGTCCGGCCCGGATGAAGGACTTCGAGTACACGGACACGTATCTGACGCCGGAGCAGGTGGCGCGGCAGGTGAAGGGGGCGGGGAAGGACTGAACGGGAGGGGGGTGGGGCGGACCGGCATGTGGATGCCCCGTCCCACCCGACTTGCGTCCCGCATAAAGTACGCGGCGTGAACACAGTGGTCAGACGGGTGTGGGACAGGGTGGCGGCCTCGGATCCGGGGCTGCTGAGGCTCGCGGCGGGGCTGCGGACGACGGGCGCCATCGCACTGACCCTGGCGGTGCTGGCACCGTTCGGGGTGAGCGTGTCGCACCTCGTCGCGGGGGCGATCACGGCGATGGTCGCCACGTTCGCGATCCAGGAGAAGCGGCGCGGCCCGCAGGCGGTGACCCTCGCGCTGGGCCTGCCGGTGGCCGCCGCGTCGGTCGCGCTGGCGACGCTGCTGCACTCCCTGCTCGTCGTCGGCGACGTGTTCTTCGTGGTGCTGATCTTCGGCGCGGTGTACGGGCGGCGGTTCGGCGACCGGGGTCACGCGCTCGGGATGATCGCGTTCCAGACGCACTTCGTGGCGCTGTTCGTGGGCGTGCGGACCGGGAACCTGCCGGGGTTCCTCGGGACGGTCGTCGTGGCGTTCGCGTGCAGCGCCCTCGCCCGGTTCGCGCTGGTCCCCCAGACGTCGGCCGGGATCTTCCTGCGGCTGCGCCGGGCGTTCCGCGCACGGCTCGCGCAGCTCATGGACGCGCAGTTGGAGCTGCTGGACGCCGGTCCCGAGGACGTCGAGAAGGCGCTGGAGCACCTGCGGGAGCGCACCGCGCGCCTGCACGAGACGGCGCTGATGATCCAGGGCCGCCTGGAGGAGGGCACCCCGGACGCGGCCTCGGCTCGCCTGGTCCAGCGGCGTGTCGCGGACGCGGAGATCACCGCCGAGCGTCTCGGCCTGCTCCTGCTGACGGCCCGCAGCGCGGAGCGCGCCGACACCCTCACCCTGCACCTCCCCGGCGCCCCCGTCCCCGAGAGTGGCCGGCACCTCGCGCGGGACGCCTCCCGGGACACCGTCCGCCGCGACCTCACCGCGCTGCGCCTGCTGGTGCGGGAGCCGGACGCGGCCGGCCCCTCCCGCTCCCACCTGCGCAACCGCCTCCTCGGCTACCGGGACGAGGAGAACCTCCCCGACGGGCCGCCCGCCGTGCAGGACGTCTTCCGGGGCATCGGCGAGGCGGCGCGCGCGGTGCTGGGCCTGCGGATCGTGCTGGACGGCCCGCAGGACGACGCCGACGACTCCGCCGAGACGGCACGTTCGCGGGAGGAGCTGGACGCGGAGGACGCGGCGCTGGAGGCCGAGGAGGAGCCGGAGGCGACGGGGCTGGCCCGGCCGACGACCCGGGCGGCGGTGCAGGTCGCCGTCGGGTCGTCGCTGGCGATCGTGGGCGGCGAGTTCCTGTCCTCGCACCGCTGGTACTGGGCGGTGCTGACGTGCTGGATCGTGTTCATCAACACCTCGTCGACCGGCGAGATCCTCGTCAAGGGATACCGGCGGCTGCTGGGGACCGTCCTCGGTGTCGTCGCCGGGCTGGTGCTGGCGGGGCTGGTCGGGCAGCACACGTGGACGGCGTTCGCGCTGGTCCTGCTGTGCGTGTTCGCGATGTTCTACACGGCGCCCCTGTCGTACACGCTGATGTCGTTCTTCGTGACGGCCGCGCTCGGCGTCCTGTACACGCTGCTGCACACCTACAGCCTCTCGGTGCTGGTCCTGCGCGTCGAGGAGACCGCGCTCGGCGCGGCCTGCGGGGTGATCGCGGCGGCGCTGGTGCTGCCGGTGCACACGGACCGGCGGACCGACGAACTCCTCGAAGCGGTCCTGGAGCGGCTCGCGGACGTCACCTCGGGCGCGCTGGACCAGCTCAGCGGCGCACAGGCCGAGGATCTGCTGGAGCGGGCGCGGGATCTGGACCAGGCGCTCGCGGATTTCCTGGCGGCGACGCAGCCGCTGACGCATCCGGTGTCGCCGCTGCGCAGCCGCAAGGACACCGCGCGGTACGTGGTGGCGCTGCTGGAGACCTGCGCCTATCACGCACGGTCGCTCGCGGCGACGGCCGAGCTGCTGCCGACGCACCCCTCGATCGCGGCGGATCCCCGGCTGCGCGGGGCGGGTGAGCGGATCGTGGCCAACATCGGGGCGGTCGCGGCGCACGTCCGGGACGAGCCGGCGGCCGTCCGCACCGGGGCGAGCATCGCCTCGCTGCTGCGGCCGGGGCGGTACGGCACGCCGCGCTACGGCCGGGTCACGGACCGGGTGCTGCGGCATCTGCAACGGCTGGACGAGGCGGTGGTGGGGCTCGCGCGTCCGCTGGGGGTGCCGGTGAAGGCCGAGTCGGGGGATGTGGCGGCCTAGTGTCCTGAGTTCGTGATGCGTCGTTGATTGCGGCATGGGACGTCCGGGGCCGAAGCTGGCCAAGTTCGAGTTGTCGGATCACGAGCGACAGGTGCTGAGGCAGTGGG